>NZ_JASNRB020000014.1:0-225037 GCF_030411975.2 Massilia orientalis
CCCAGGTGAAGCTCGCACCCGGATCTTCGCTGAATGTGAACGTGACGGTGGCGGTCTCGCCGGCCTTGAGCGCGGCGGCGTCGCTGGTGATCGTCACCGTCGGCGCCGCCGTGTCCAGCACATAGGCCTGCGAAGCCACCGGCCCGGCATTGTCTACGGCGTCGACCACGCGCGCCTGCAGCGTGCCGCTGCCGGCCAGCGTGGCCGCCAGCGACCAGGCGGTACCGTCGACCTGCGCCGCCGTCCAGCTGGCGCCGTTGTCGAGCGAAACCTCGACTTGCTCGCCGGTCTGCAGCGCGGCGCTCAAGGTGCCGCTGATGGTCTGCGCGGCTACGTTCGTGATGAAGTCGGTGTTCGATGCGCCATGATCGGCCGAGAACGCGATGCCGCCCACGGTGGTCGTGGGCGCGGTCAGGTCGACGGTGAACGTCAGGCCGCCCGAGGCGCCGCTGGCGTTGCCGGCGGCATCCGTCACGATCGTGGACACCGTGTGCTGGCCGGCGCCCAGCGTCGAACTGGTGATGCTCCAGGTGCCGCCGGTGGCGACGGCGCTGCCCAGCAGCGTGCTGCCTTCGTACAGGTCGACGGTGGCGCCCGCTTCGGCCGTACCGGTGAAGGTCGGCGTGGTCGCGGCCGTGATGCCGTCGCTGTGCGAGCTGCCCGTGTCGCTGGCGGCGTCGAGCACCGGCGCCGGCGATGCGGCCGGCGCGGTGGTATCGATCGTGACGCCCTGCGCCGGCGAGGCGGCGCTGGTGTTACCGGCCAGATCCGTGGCCTTGGCCGTCACCGTATGCGTGCCCTCGCCCATCGTCGTGGCCGTGATGCTCCAGGCGCCGTTGCCGTCGGCAACGGCCGAGCCCAGCACCGTGGTGCCGTCGGTATCGAACAGGTCGACGGCGGTGCCCGCCGCGGCCGTGCCCGTGAACGTCGGGGTCGTGTCGCTGGTCGTGGTGGCGCCCGGCGTCGGCGTCGACGGCGCGTCCGGTGCCGTCGTGTCGATCGTGACGTGCGTGCCGATCGATGCGGCGCTCTCGTTGCCGGCGGCATCGCTCGCCCTGGCGGTGATCGTGTGTGCGCCCTCGCTCAACGTCGACGTCGTGATCGACCAGATGCCGTTGGTGGCGACCGTGCTGCCCAGCACCGTGGTGCCGTCGGTATCGTACAACGTGATGGTGGAACCGGCTTCGGCGAAGCCGTCGAAGGTCGGCGTGACGACCGTGGTCACGCCGTCGACCGGAATGGCGCCGCTGTCGCTGAGCGGCGACAGGTGCGCCAGCGGTACCGCCGGCGCCAGCGTGTCGAAGTGAAGCGACGGGGCCGTCCCCGCGCCGCCCGTGTTGCCCGCCGTGTCGGCATAGCTGCCCGCGCCGATCGTGATGCTGGCGGTGCCGCCGTCCGTGTTCGCGTCCGGCGTGAAGGTCGCCGTGCGCACCAGGCCCGAACCGCTGATGGCCGACAGCGTGCCGCCGCTGACGACGACGTCGCCCTGCGTGCCGTCCCAGGTGAAGCTCGCACCCGGATCTTCGCTGAATGTGAACGTGACGGTGGCGGTCTCGCCGGCCTTGAGCGCGGCGACGTCGCTGGTGATCGTCACCGTCGGCGCCGCCGTGTCCAGCACATAGGCCTGCGAGGCCACCGGCCCGGCATTGTCGACGGCGTCGACCACGCGCGCCTGCAGCGTGCCGCTGCCGGCCAGCGTGGCCGCCAGCGACCAGGCCGTGCCGTTGACCTGCGCCGCCGTCCAGCTGGCGCCGTTGTCGAGCGAGACCTGGACTTGCTCGCCGGTCTGCAGCGCGGCGCTCAAGGTGCCGCTGATCGTCTGTGCCGCGGTGTCCGTGATGAAGTCGGTGCCCGATGTCCCATGATCGGCCGAGAACGCGATGCCGCCCACGGTGGTCGTGGGGGCGGTCAGGTCGATGGTGAAGGTCAGGCCGCCCGAGGCGCCGCTGGCGTTGCCGGCGGCATCGGTCACGATCGTGGACACCGTGTGCTGGCCCGCGCCCAGCGTCGAACTGGCGATGCTCCAGGTGCCGCCGGTGGCGACGGCGCTGCCCAGCAGCGTGCTGCCTTCGTACAGGTCGACCGTGGCGCCCGCCTCGGCCGTACCCGTGAAGGTCGGCGTCGTGGCGGCCGTGATGCCGTCACTGTGCGAGCTGCCCGTGTCGCTGGCGGCGTCCAGCACCGGCGTCGACGATGCGGCCGGCGCGGCCGTGTCGAGCGTGTAGGCATGGCTATCGGCCGTGCCGGCGTTGCCGACGCTGTCGACCACGCGTACTTTCAGCGTATTACTGCCAGTCAGCGTCGCGCTCAGCGACCAGGTGTTGGTACCGACGGTGGCGCTGGCCGTCGTCCAGTGCGCGCCGTTGTCCAGCGAGACTTCGACGTGCTCGTCCGACGCCAGGTTGGCGCTCAGCGTGCCGCTGATGCTCTGCGCCGCGGTCTGGGTGATCAGGTCGGTGCTCGACGCGCCGGTGTCGGCCGAGAAGGCGACGCTGGCATTCGTCGTGGTCGGAGGCGTCGTGTCCTGGGCGTGGATACTGGTGATGTTCAGGTTGTCGACGTAGATCCAGCTGGTGTACTGGGTGCCGGCCCCTTCATCGATTTTCAGGACCTTGATGTCCGTCATTCCGCTGAAGTTAATTGTCTGAAACTGGGCGTCGTACGATCCCGTCGAATTCGCGACCAGCACGACGGTCTGGGTCTCGACGACTTGGCCGTTCGCATCCTCGCCCGTGATGATGACTGTCGTCGGCTGGGGCAAGCCTCCCCCGTAGGAGCCGTAGTGCCCATAACCGCCAGGAATGTAGCCCATGCCTTCATAGTGCACACCCAGCGCGATCGAGGACAGGGAAAAATTTTCCCCGCCCGCGAACGACACTTCCAAAGGATGGTCTTGATAAAAGATGCCTTCGATGGCAAGGTTGCCGTTCGACTCGCTCACAGGATAGGCCCCGGAAGTCGAATGCACTTTTAACTGATAAGCAGTGTTTGTGGGCAGTTGATACAAGACGTCATGCATGATTCCATCGGTCGTGAAGCCCCCAGTCTGAAAGTCGACGAGAGTACTGTTCACTCCCAATGCCTGGTCGTAGTGCGTGGCTGCCAGGCTGGCGGTTTCAATGTGGCCGCGGGACACTTCCAGCTGCCAGTTGCCTCCGAGCGCATTAGCACCAGTGACATCGTTCGACGCCGCCACGTCCGCGCCGGTGGCGATCGCCAGTTCTTCGACGAAAGTCCTCCCGTGGCTACCGGCCCCGGTATCGCAACCGTACAGCAGGATGTCGCCGCCCTTGGCCATGCTCTGGCCAATCGCGTTCAGGTCGGCCTGGTGGTCGCCCACGCTGGCGGCGTCGAGCGTCAACGCGCCGAGGTTGGCCGAGCCGGCCGAGCCGTGTGAAATGATGTGCAGCGCATCGATACCGCTCCGCCCTGCCAGGGTCGCGGCAATCTGTTGCACGCCGTCCTGAGTCGAGTCGAGGATGACGACTTCACGCCCATTGCCAATTTCCTGGGCCAGCGCCTGGTAGTCGGTAACGTTATCTTCGATAAAGACGATTTCGGTCCGCGCCGTCGTCGACATGATCAGGTCATCGCCGGCATTGCCATCAAAGTATTGGGTGTTCATTCAGGTTTTCCTTGTTGCGTGGGCTGGGCGGTAATGACGTTGGCGGTGCTGCCGGTGGAGTCATTCCAGAAAGACATCTTGCTGTATTTATCGAACAGGTCGGCCGGGATCACGGCGCGGCGCGGCGTGAATTTCACTTGCGCCTTCACGCGATGCAGGCCGGGCACGCCCATCTGCAGGTCGAAGTCCTCGGCGTCGTACTCGACGTTGTCGAAGTCGTGCTCGAAATGCGGTTCGCCGAGGAAGTCGTAGATCAGCGGCAGGACCTTGGCGGGCGCCTTGGCCAGCAGGTCGTAGTCGACAAGCAGCAGCGAACCCGCATGCTCACCATAGAAGGCGTCGCGCAGCGCGGCCCAGGGGAAACCGACCAGGTTGTCCGGATGGGCCAGGAAATCGAGACGGCTGTACACGGTGCCGCGGCCGCCGCCGGCGCCGAACAGGCGCGTGTTTTCATACGGATTGGCGCGCACCATCTTCTCGATGCTGTCCATGATCCACGCGACATTGCGCACGCAGGCAATCACCTTCGCCTGCGGGAACAGGTCCAGCAGCAGGGGCAGCCTGGCGCACCAGGCACGGTTCGTATCGAACACGATCTCGCGGTCGACGTCCGCGTAATATGCATCGAAGATGCCGCGCAGCAGGGCCTTGCGTTTGTCACGGCCGACGACGGGGGCGAATTCCGAACCCGCACTGAACTGGCTGATGATCGACGAGCACAGGCCAACGACCGGGCTCGACATGCCCGCATGGAAGCGCGGATTTTGTAGCAGGATGCCCGACAGCAGCGTGGAGCCGGAACGCGGCAAGCCGGAAATGAAATGGAATTTCCTGTTCGCTGACACTGGAATGGTCACTCATGAAAAATGGGAAATAAATCCGGATGAAGCAAATCACCCGTGTATTCCCATCATCATGCAAAGGCTATTTCAGTGGAGCAATAGAGAAATGACATTAAAACGAAAAATACAGCAATGTGTTCCGAAACCGAGACAGTCGGCGATCCCATTCAGCCGCGCTGGGTAAGCAGGCCGCGCCGCTCGAGCACGTCGACGAGGCGCGCGACTTCGTCCGCGACGGACGTGGTCGCGCTGTCGACGACCAGTTCCGGCCCATCCGGCGCCTCGTAGGGCGAGGAGATGCCGGTAAACTCCGGCAACAGGCCCGCGCGCGCCCGGCGGTACAGGCCCTTGGGGTCGCGCGCCTCGCACACGGCGAGCGGGCAACGGCAATGGACTTCGATGAAATACGGGACCGGGATCAGGGCCCGGGCGCGGGCGCGGTCGGCGCGCAGCGGGGAGATGGCGGAAACGATCACGATCTGTCCGGCCTCGTAGAACAGCCGCGCGACTTCGCCGATCCGGCGGATGTTTTCGGATCGTTCGGGGAGGGAAAAACCGAGGTCGGCGCACAGGCCATGCCTGACCTTGTCGCCGTCCAGCACGAACACGCCGCAGCCACGCTCGAACAGGACCCGTTCGGCGGCCTGGGCCAGCGTCGTCTTGCCGGCGCCGGACAGTCCGGTAATCCAGACCACCGCGCCGGTGGGGCGCCGCCGTTCTTCGTCACCAACCGGCAGCGGAACAGCGGGCGCCGTCATGGCTTATTCGACGATCGTCTGCGCCTGGCCTTCGCCACGCGCGCGGATCTCGCCGATGCGGTACACGGTCTCGCCGGCCGCCTTCAGCTGGGCTTCGGCCGCGTCGGCATTCTCTTTCGAGACGATCACGGTCATGCCGATGCCGCAGTTGAACACGCGGTGCATCTCGGCGTCGGCCACGCCGCCGTGCTGCTGCAGCCACTGGAACAGCGGCGGCAGGGTCCACGACTTGCTGTCGAGCACGGCCGTCAGGTTATCCTGCAGCACGCGCGGGATGTTTTCGACGAGGCCGCCGCCCGTGATGTGCACGAGGCCCTTCACTTCCATCGCCTGCATCAGCGCCAGCAGCGGCTTCACGTAGATGCGGGTCGGCTGCATCAGCGCGTCGGACAGCTTCTTGCCGTGGAAGTCGGCTTCCAGGTCCGGCTTCGACACGTCGATGATCTTGCGCACCAGCGAGTAGCCGTTCGAGTGGATGCCCGACGACGCCAGGCCCAGCACGACGTCGCCCGGGGCGATCTTGGTGCCGTCGATGATCTGCGATTTTTCCACGGCGCCGACGGCGAAGCCCGCCAGGTCGTATTCGCCGTCCGGGTACATGCTCGGCATTTCGGCCGTTTCGCCGCCGATCAGGGCGCAGCCGGCCTGTTCGCAGCCGGTGGCGATGCCTTTGACGACGGCGGTCGCGGTCGGCACGTCCAGCTTGCCGCAAGCAAAGTAATCCAGGAAGAACAGCGGCTCGGCGCCCTGCACGAGGATGTCGTTGACGCTCATGGCGACGAGGTCGATGCCGACCGTGTCGTGGCGGTTCAGTTCGAACGCCAGCTTCAGCTTGGTGCCGACGCCGTCGGTGCCGGACACGAGGACCGGTTCCTTGTACTTCTTGCTGATTTCGAACAGCGCACCGAAACCGCCGATGCCGCCGAGCACGCCTTCGCGCATGGTGCGCTTGGCAAAAGGTTTGATCGCTTCGACCAGGGCGTCGCCGGCATCGATATCGACACCAGCGTCGCGGTAGGAGAGAGAAACATTAGATGGTTGGCTCATGGTATTTGGCAGCGGAGGCGGTAAAATAGTAGGCGGTTGACAACTGGGCATTTGACGGCACGTACCGGCGGCAGCCAGTCGGTCAATCCATTATTTTATCAAAACGGCCTGCCCCGGCACCGTTTTAACGGTCAAGAACAACAACTACATGCCTTTTTCCCTCAGCCCGGAGCAAAAACAGTCAGCGTTCTGGTTGGCACTCTGGCTCGCTTGCGGTCTGCTGCTGTACGCCCTCGGGCCCATCCTCACCCCGTTCATCGCCGCCGCCATCCTCGCCTACGCCCTGAACGGCGCCGTCGACCGGCTCGAACGCACGCGTCTCGGCAAGCTTCATTTGCCCCGCTCGCTCGCCGTCGTCGTCGTGATCCTCGCGTTCCTGGCGTCCGTCACCGCCCTCGTGCTGATCGTCGTGCCGGTGCTGCGCACGGAATTGCCGCTGCTGCAAGCCCAGATCCCGGACGCGCTGGCCCGCGTCGACACCATCCTGTCGCCCCGCCTGGCGCAGCTGGGCATCCACATCAAGCTGGACGGCAGCAGCCTGCGCACCATCCTCACGCAGCAGATCATGACGTCGAGCGACGAGATCTGGACGACCGTGCTCGCGTCCGCGCGCGTGGGTGGCAGCGCCCTGCTCGGCTGGGTCGCCACGGCGATCCTGATCCCCGTCGTGCTGTTCTACCTGCTGCTGGACTGGCACCGCCTGCTGCTGCAACTGGAAAACGCCGTCCCGCGCCGCTGGGTGCGCCAGACGGTGGGCATGGCACAGGAAGTGAACGCGCTGCTGGCCCAATACCTGCGCGGGCAACTGCTCGTGATGCTCGTGCTGGCGCTGTACTACTCGGCCGCGCTGGCGCTGGCCGGCTTCGAGGTGGCGCTGCCGGTCGGCATATTGACTGGGCTGCTCGTCTTCATCCCCTACCTGGGCTACGGCCTGGGGCTCGTGCTGGCGCTGACGGCCGCCATCCTGCAGTTTTCCGACTGGAGCGGCGTGATCGCCGTCGCGGTGATCTATGGCGCGGGCCAGGTCATCGAAGGCTTTTTCCTCACGCCGCGACTCGTGGGCGAGCGCATCGGGCTGAATCCGCTGGCCGTGATCTTCGCCCTGCTCGCCTTCGGCCAGCTGTTCGGTTTCGTGGGCGTGCTGCTGGCGCTGCCGGCATCGGCCGTGCTGATGGTGGCATTCCGTCACTTGAAACGCCACTATCTGCGCAGCAGCTTTTATAATGCCTAGTTCATACGCACACGACATGATGAGAACCGAGCCATGAAACAGCTGGTGCTCGATTTGGGCGCCGAGCCGGCGCAAAGCCTCGACACCTTCCAGATAGGGGAAAATGCCGAAATGGCGCACTTGATGCACCAGTTCGCCCAGCGCGCATCGCGCGAGCATTTCTGCTACCTGTGGGGAGAAACGGGCGCCGGCAAGACGCATTTGCTGCAGGGCCTCGCCGCCACCGATGGCGCGCGCTACATCGCGGCGACGAGCGGTGCGGACGACTTCGTATTGACGCCGGACGTGAGCCTGTACCTCGTCGACGACGTCGACCAGCTGTCGCCCGAGCGCCAGATCGACGCCTTCGCCCTGTTCAACCAGGTGCGCGAGCATGGCGCCTACATGGTCTGCACGGGTCCGGTGCCGCCGGCCGTGCTCCCGGTGCGCGAAGACCTGCGCACCCGCATGGGCTGGGGTCTCGTGTACCAGATCCACGGCCTGTCCGACGACCAGAAGATCGCCGCCCTCACGCAGGCCGCCGAGGCCCGCGGTTTGACGCTGTCCGCCAGCGTGTTACCCTATCTGCTGTCCCATTTCAAGCGCGACATGCGCTCCCTGTCGACCATGCTGGATGCCCTCGACCAGTATTCGCTCGAGACCCAGCGTCCGGTCACGGTACCGCTGCTGCGTGATCTCTTGCTTCAGGGCAATCCCAGCAGTCCACACTCCGAAACAAAAGAATGAACGACCTCGCGCTGTTTGACCTCGACCATACCCTCCTGCCGATCGATTCCGACTACGAATGGGGCCAGTTCCTCGTGCGTGAGAAAGTCGTCGACGCCGCCGAACACCAGCGCCGCAACGACGCCTTCTTCGCGCAGTACAACGCCGGCACGCTCGACCCGGTCGAATACCTCGAATTCGCCCTCGGCACCCTGGCCAGCTTCGATCCGGCCCATTTGAAGGACCTGCAGGCGCAGTACATGCGGGAAGTGATCAAGCCGGCGGTCCGCCCGAAGGCGCTCGACCTCGTGCGCAAGCACCAGGACGCGGGCGACCTCGTGGCAATCATCACGGCGACCAATGCGTTCGTCACCGCGCCGATCGCGCGCGAATTCGGCGTCGAGCACCTGATCGCCGCGCGCCCCGAGCTGGACGAGCGCGGCCACCCGACCGGCAAGCTGGCCGGCACGCCCACGCAGGGCCACGGCAAGGTGACGCACATGCACGCGTGGCTGGACGGCCTGGGCCGCCCGTTCGACAGTTTCAAGCGCAGCTGGTTCTACAGCGACTCGCACAATGACATCCCGCTGCTGTCGGTCGTCTCGCACCCGGTGGCGACCAACCCGAGCGACAAACTGAACCAACACGCCAACGCCCTCGGCTGGACTTCACTGCACCTCTTCAATGATTAAAAAATTCATCCGCAAAATCCTGGGCGTCAAAGACGAGCGCGACCCGACCGAACCCGTCATCCTCGGGCCGGAGCAGCACGGCATCGATCCGAAGCTCGTGTCGAACAACGCGGTGCGCGTCACCCAGACCTTGCAGGAAGCCGGCTTCAAGGCGTTCGTCGTCGGCGGCGCCGTGCGCGACCTGCTGCTGGGCGTGAAACCGAAGGACTTCGACATCGCCACCGACGCGACGCCCGAGGAAGTGAAAAAGCTGTTCCGCCGCGCCTTCATCATCGGCCGCCGCTTCCAGATCGTGCACGTGATGTTCGGCCAGGACCTGCTGGAGGTGACCACGTTCCGCGGCAAGGGCAGCGACAACGCGCCGAAGGACGAACATGGCCGCGTGCTGCGCGACAATAACTTCGGTCCGCAGCACGAGGACGCCGAGCGCCGCGACTTCACGATCAACGCCATGTACTACGACCCGGCCACGCAGTCGGTGCTCGACTACCACGGCGGCATCGAGGACATCCGCGCCAAGGTCCTGCGCATCATCGGCCAACCGGAAGCGCGCTACCGCGAAGATCCGGTCCGCATGCTGCGCGTCGTGCGCTTCGCGGCCAAGCTGCAGTTCACGATCGAACCGGCGACCCGCGCCCCGATCCCCGTGATGGCCCCGCTGATCAACAACGTGCCGGCCGCGCGCGTGTTCGACGAAATGCTGAAGCTCCTGATGAGCGGCCACGCGCTGGCCTGCCTGAAGGAGTTGCGTTCGTCCGGACTGCACCACGGCCTGCTGCCGCTGCTGGACGTCGTGCTGGAGCAGCCGATCGGCATGAAGTTCGTGACGCTGGCCCTCGAATCCACGGATACGCGCGTAAAAGCCGGCAAGGGCGTGTCGCCGGGCTTCCTGTTCGCGTCGCTGCTGTGGCACCAGGTGCTGGAAAAGTGGAACGCCTACCGCGCCGCCGGCGAATCGCCGATCCCCGCGCTGCACCTCGCGGCGGACGACGTCCTCGACAACCAGACCGACAACCTCGCCCTGCAGCGCCGCATCGCGACCGACATGCGCGACATCTGGGCCATGCAGCCGCGCTTCGAGCGCCGCACCGGCAAGACGCCGTATAAGCTGCTGGAGCACCCGCGCTTCCGCGCCGGCTTCGACTTCCTGCTGCTGCGCTGCGAATCGGGCGAGCTCGATGCGGAGATCGGCAACTGGTGGGCGACGTTCTACGCCGGCGACATCGCCGAGCGCGAACGCCTGGTCAATTCCGCGCGCGACGTCCAGCCGTCCAGCCAGAAGAAACGCCCGCGCCGCCGCGGCCCGCGCCGCGCCGAGGGCGAAGGCGGCGCACCGGTCGACGCCCCGCAGGCCGCGAGCGGCGAATGATCGCCTGGGTCGGCATCGGCGCCAACCTGGGCAACGCGCACGCGAACGTGCTCGATGCGATCGAGCGCCTGTCTCGCCTGCCGGGTGCCACATTGCGGCAGACGTCGCCGCTGTACCGCACGGCCCCCATCGATTCCTCGGGCGACGACTACGTCAACGCCGTCGCCGCGCTGGACACCGACCTCGATGCGCACGCCCTGCTGCAGGCGCTGTTCGCCATCGAGCAGGCGCATGGCCGCGAGCGGCCCTACCGCAACGCGCCGCGCACGCTGGACCTCGACCTGCTCCTCTACGGCGACCAGGTCATCGATGATGCGCCCACCTTGATCGTCCCGCACCCCCGCATGCACGAGCGCGCGTTCGTGCTCGCGCCGCTGGCCGACGTCGCGCCCGATCTCGTCATTCCCGGCCGCGGTGCCGTGCGCGCGCTGCGCGCGCAGGTCGCGGACCAGGCGATCGAACGGCTCGGCTGAATCACAACTGCGTTTCCAGTCCCACGCGCAGGATGGCGCTGAACGGGTAGACGGACGTCTTGCGCAGGCTGCCGGACGCGTCGCCGTAGCGCGTCTCCTCGGTGGCAGGTTCGGCCAACAGGTTCACGGCGGTCACGCGCAGTTGCGTCTTCGGCGTCAGCTTCCACAACGCATACAGGTCCAGTTCGCGCTTGACGGTCGAATACGTGCCCGTCGTGCGCGAGATGCGCTGCGGTCCACCGCTGCGGAAGGTGAAATTCGCGCCGCCGCTGACGGCCGCGCCGAACTGGTAGTCGACGCCCGCGTTGGCCGTGAGCGGCGTCTGGCCGGCCAGGCGGTTGTCCGGGCCGGGGACGTTGCTCACGCTGGACCAGTTGCGCGTCACGTTCATGTGCAGGTCGACATTGGCGGCGCGGGCGACCAGCGCGCGCAGCGGCAGCCTGGCGTCGAACTCGATGCCGCGCGTGCGTGCGCTGCCATCGTTCACGGGCGTCGTCTCCCAGCGGCCCGCCACGAGGCGGGTGTCGTCGTGGATGGTGTCGCTGATCCGGCGCGCGTACACGGACAGGCTCGCCTGCTCGCCATGGCCGCCGAAGTGTTCCAGGGCCGCGTCGACGCCGAACGCCTGTTCCGGCTTCAGCGCCGGATTGCCGGCGGTGTCGGGGGTGACCTCCGTGTTGTTCAGCGAGCGGGTCACGCGCGGTATCAAACGCTCCAGGTCGACGCCACGGTAGGTGCGCGACAACGCGACGCGCAGCTGGTCCTGTTTGCCGTCCAGCTTCCACAGGCCCTGCAGGATCGGGCTCAGCAGATTGGCCGTGTTGTGGATGGCGCTGAAATCGCTGCCTGCGCTGCGGGTGCGCAGCGTCTCCCAGCGCAGGCCCAGGTAGGTCGACAGCCGCGGCGTGATGGCATATTCATCCTGCGCATACAAGGCGAGGCGATGCAGCGTGGCGTCGTACTGCCGGTCGTCCCGCACCGGCGTGCCGGCCAGTCCTTGCAGTTCGCGGGACGCGCGCGCGGCATCGGTGGACTGGCGCGCCGCATCCCAGCCGGCGCTGAACTGATGCCCGCTCGCGTAAGACTTGCTGTACTTGCCGGTCAGCGTAGCCCCACGCCCGTCCGTATCGTTGTGCACGTCGCGGTCCAGCGTCCGTTCCCCGGCCGTGCCGTAGCCGGCTTCGTGCTGGCGGTTGCGTACACGGCTGGCGTTCAGGCCCGCTTTCGCTTCCAGCTTCTCGTCCTGGCCGAGCTTGTGCATCCAATTGAGGTCGGACCGCAGCTGGCTGCGCCGATCGTCCGGCCAGGTGCGGTCGTTCGGGTAGTCGGGCAGGTCGCCCAGGGTGGCGTTCCAGTGGCCTTCGGTCCGGCTGTCCGAGCGCTGCACGCGGACGAAGGACTGCGAGCTGAGCGTGTCGCCGTTGTCCAGCGTCCAGTTCACGCGCGGCGTCAGCGACAGCGCGCGAAACCCGCCGTCGTTCTTGCGCGCCACCTTGCGCAGCAAGACCGGCCGGCCGGCGCTGTCCCAGCCTTGCTCGACCTGGTCGTAATCCTGTTCGAAGCTGCCCTTGCGCACGTCCGCCACGACGGAATAGGACATGGCCTTGCCCTTGTCCGCGATCTGCAGCGACGCGCTCGGCGAGAAGAACACGTTGGAATGCTCGGCCTGCGGCTTCAGGTCGCGCTGCCCCTGCCGCACCTTGCGCTTGAGGATGATGTCGATGGTACCGGCGATCGATTGCGCACTCATGTCGGCGGTCGCCACGCGCAGGATGTCGATTCTCTCCACCAGCGCCGGCGCCAGCGAATCGAGCGAGAAACCGTTCGGCGCCGGTTCACCGTTGAGCAGGATCTGCGTATAGCCGCTGCCCAGGCCGCGCATGCGGATCTCGCCGCCCCGTCCGGGACCACCGCCACTGATCGAGATGCCCGGCTGGCGCCTGAGCACGTCGGCCACGGTGCTGTCGCCGTATTTCCTGAGTTCCTCCTGGGTCACCACGATCCTGGTCGAGGTGTCGTCGCGCCGCGCATCGTATTGCCCGGCCGAGCCGCGCACCTCGACCCGGGCCTGCGGGACCGGCTCGGCGCCGGCGGCATCGAGGGACAGCAGCGCTACCGCCAGGTGGGCGGCAGCGAATGACGTGGAACGGGTGTTGAGCATGTGCCGGACCGATGTGATGGATAACAGTTCGTTATTGAACAGATCCTATCACGGGAAATCCATACGCCAGCAATTATTTTGCTATTAGCTAGCAATTCAATTGCAGATCAAAAGAACTATTTATGGCAAAAGCCTGGCGTCCACCGTTCAGAAGCGCAGCGCCAGGTAGACGCCGGAGACGGCCAGCGTCATCAACGCGACCGGCACGCCCACGCGCGCGTGGCGCCGCCAGTCGATGACGATGCCGCGCCGCGCCGCCGCATCCACGACGATGATGTTCGCGATGCTCCCGACGATCAGCAGGTTGCCCGCCAGGGTGCTGACCAGCGCCAGCATGACGCCGCCCAGCGGATGGTGCACGACGGGCATCAGGAGCATCACGGCGGGCACGTTCGAGACCAGGTTCGAAAGCACGAACGTGGCGGCGAACAGGGCGCCCGGCTGGTCGAGCCGCACGCCGAGCGACGCGAGCCAGGTGATCGCATGTTCCGTGAAGCCCGTGCTCTGGAACGCGGCGTTCACGACGAAGAGGCTCATGAACAGCACCAGCAATTCCCAGTCGACGAGGCCCAGCATGTTCTGCGAACGCAGCTGGCGGCTCATCAACAGGATGCCCGCGCCGATCAGCGCCATGTGCTCACGGGGCCACGGCGCGACGAGGAACGCCACCAGCAGCGCGCCCGCGATGAGCAGGCCCTTGGTCGTCTGCCACGCATCGAAAGGCACCGCCCGCGCCTGGGATTCGGCGGCGGCTGCGCGCTCTTTCCAGCGCCCTTTCGTCTGCCAGGCGATCAGCACCCAGCAGGCGGCGAGGCCCAGTGCGACCGGGAGGATCGCGTCGAGGAAGTAGCCGTCGAACGACAGCCGCATCGTCTGGCCGATCAGCATGTTCTGTGGATTGCCGATCAGGGTCGCGGCCGAGCCGATGTTGGAGGCGCACGCGAGCGCCAGCAGATACGGGACCGGCGCGAGCTGGCGCTGGCGGCACGCATCGACGAGCAGCGGCGCCATCGCGAGGCAGACGATGTCGTTGCTGAAGACGGCCGACAGCGCGGCGGACACGCCTATCAGCACGCCCAGCAGGCTGGCGGGACTCAGCGCCAGCCCCGCCAGTTTTTGCGTGACCCAGTCGTAGAATCCCCCCAGGCGCATCTGCGCGGAGACGACCATGAACGCGAACAGCAGCGCCATCGTCGGCAAATGGATCGACGCCACCGCCTGCTCCAGCGTCAGCGCATTGATGCTGATGAGCGCGATCGCCCCGAGCAGCGCGACGCCGGTCCGGTCGAGGCGCAGGAACGGCAGGCCGCCGAGGATCATGCCAAGATAGACGATGAGGAAGATGATGAGGATGGTCGTGGCCATTGGGATGTGGCGATTTCAGGTAAGATCGCGCATCTTAACAAACCATACCGGGCACGCCTGTGACCGCATGCCTGCCCGGGGCGCGTGACACTCCGGGGCGATCCCCCGGCTTATCTGATTTGCAAAGGAAACCTATGAGCGCTTACTTGGGCGGCACCTCGACGAACGAAGCACCGGCACGCAAGGCCGTGACCTTGCCCTCGCTGCTGGCGATGCGCGCGTCCGGCGACAAGATCGCCATGCTCACCTGCTACGACGCCAGCTTCGCGTCGCTGATGGACCGCTGCGGCGTGGACATCCTGCTGATCGGCGACTCGCTGGGCATGGTGTGCGCCGGCTACGACTCGACCTTGCCCGTGACGGTGGCCGACGTGGCCTACCACACGGCATCCGTCGTACGCGGCCGCAAGAACGCGTTCGTGCTGGCCGACCTGCCGTTCGGCAGCTACGGCACCCTGCCTCAGGCCTACGACAGCTGCGCCGCGCTGATGCGCGCGGGCGCCCAGATGATCAAGATCGAAGGCGGAGAGTGGCTCGCCGAAACGGTCCGTTTCCTGACCGAGCGCGGCATCCCCGTCTGCGCCCACATCGGCCTGACGCCGCAATTCGTCCACCAGCTGGGCGGCTACCGCGTGCAGGGCAAGACGGACGAAGGCGCGGAACAGCTCAAGCGCGACGCGCTGGCGCTGCAGCAAGCCGGCGCGGCGATGGTGCTGCTGGAAGCCGTGCCCGCGGCGCTGGGCAAGGAAGTGACGGGCATCCTGCAGGTGCCGACGATCGGCATCGGCGCGGGTCCGGACTGCTCCGGCCAGGTGCTCGTCATGCACGACCTGCTGGGCGTCTTCCCGGGCCGCAAGGCGCGCTTCGTGAAGAACTTCATGGAAGGCCAGACGAGCATCGACGCGGCCGTGCAGGCCTATGTCGCCGCCGTGAAGGACGGCAGCTTCCCGGCGCCGGAACACTGCTTCTGATTTCCGGCCATGGGCGCGCAGCCGGACACCACCCGCCTCTTCCTCGCCCTGTGGCCGATCGAGCCCGTGCGTGACCAGTTGCGCGCGTGGCGCGATGCATGGACGTGGCCGCGCGGCGCCACGCCGGTAGACGCCAGCAAGTTGCACGTGACCCTGCACTTCCTCGGCAACCAGCCCACCGCGCGGCTGCCCGACTTCCTGGATGGCTTCCAGGTGCCCTTCGAACCGTTCGACCTGCAGTTCGGCCGCCCCGCACTGCAGCGCAGCGGCATCGCGTGGATCGAGCCGCACAGCGAACCGCAAGGGTTGCTGGACCTGCATGCGCGCCTGTCGGATGCCTTATTGGCGCTGGGCCTCGTGCCGGAAGCCCGCGCCTACCGGCCGCACGTGACGATGGCGCGGCGCGCGAACGGGGCGGTCATGCCCGCCGCCGGTCCCGCGATCGACTGGGCGGTCACGCATTACGCCCTCGTCGCATCGCACGCCGGCACCTACACGGTGCTGCGCGAATACCGTTAATTATTACGCTTCACGATCCGCGCATTCGCCGCGATCACGATCCCCGACAACGACAGGATGCCCAGCGCCACGGCGATATTCGTGTGCGCCGCGATCGCCCCGAGCAGCGGCGGCGCCATCAACAGGCCCGCGTAACCGAGCGTGGCGACGGTCGCGAGGCCGCCGCCGGCCGACATCCCCGGCATGCGCGCGGCCGCCGCGAAGATCAGCGGCACGACGTTCGCCGCGGCGAGGCCGATCAGCGCGAGGCCCAGCGCCGACAGCCAGAACTGCGTGCTGACCACGGCCAGCATCAACCCCGCGAACATGCCCAGGCCACCGACGATCATCACGCGCAGCGGACCGAAACGCAGCACGAGCCGGTCGCCCGCGAAACGGCAGGCGGCCATCGTCACCGAGAACGCCGAGTAGCCGAGGGCCGCCGTCGCCGCATCGACCTGCGTGCGCTCCTTCAGCAGCAGCGCGCTCCAGTCGACAAGGGCGCCCTCGATGGCGAAGCACAGCAGGGCCAGCAGGCCGAGGAACAGCGCGGGCCCGCGCGGCAAGGCGAAATGGCTCGCATGCGGCACCGGCGGGACGACCAGCAAACGCCCGCCGCACGACACCACGGCGGCGAAGATGCCACAGCTCACCATCATGGCACCGCGGCCGTCGCCCAGTCCCGCGCCGATCAACACGCCGCCGAGCGCCGCGCCGATCAGGCCACCGAGGCTGTAGAAGCCGTGGAACGACGACATCGTCGGGATGCCGCGCGCCGCTTCGACTTCGCTCGCGTTGGCGTTCATCGCCACGTCCAGCACGCCGTTGCTGGCGCCGAACACGTAGGCCGCGAGGAACAGCGGCAAGAGACCGCTCACGTTCATCAGCACGGCGCTCATCAGCGCGAACAGCAGGCCGCTGCCGACGACGACGGCGCGCGTGCCCCAGCGCCCCGCCATCCAGCCGGACAGCGGCATCGCGGAGATCGCGCCTCCCGCGATGGTGAGCAGCAGGAAGCCGAGCACGCCCGTGTCGATGCCGGCACGCGCCTGCACGAGCGGCACGTGCGCGGCCCACACGCCGATGCCGGCGCCGTTCAGCAGGAAGATAGTGGAAACCGACCAGCGCGCGGCGTTCACGCTGGCGGCCGGCGCCCTTTGGAGGGATAGTGTGTCGTCGATGCGGCTCATGCGCGGCTCCTTGCTGCGAGTACGATTTCAGGTGCGCGCTCGCCCTTGCGCAGGCGCGCGACCACGGTGGGCGCGGCATCCGCTTCCAGCACGAGGCGGTCGATGTCCGCCAGCGGCGCGATCGGGAACGGCGCCGGCGCTTCCAGCCGCTCGTTCAGCGCGGCGACGACGCGCCGGCTGCCCGCGGCCAGGATGGCCTGCTTGAGGATGGCTTCCTCGGGGTCGCTCGCGCCCAGGCCCCGTTCGGCCTCGACGCTGCACACGCCCACGACCGCGACGTCCACGCGCAGGCGCTGGATCTCGGCCAGCGTCTGTGCGCCCATCACGGCGCCGACGTGGGCCGAATACACGCCGCCCAGCAGCACGACGCGCGTAATGCGCAGGTGGCCGAGGCCAAGAGCGATCTGCGGACTGTTGGTGATGATGGTCGCGGCGCGGCCGTCTTCCAGCTGGCGCACGAACGCGAGATTGGTCGTGCCGGCATCGACGAGGACCGTGTCGCCCGGCTGCACGCTGTCAGCCAGCGCGCGCGCGAGCATCTCCTTGCGCGCTTCGTCGGCATCGACACGCTGGCCGAAGCTGGGTACAGGCTGCGTGCGCCGCATCGCGCCGCCGTGCACGCGGCGCAAGAGGCCCGCCGCGTCCAGGTCGCGCAGGTCTCTGCGGATCGTGTCTTCCGACGTGTTGAACCGCTGCGCCAGTTCGGCCGCCAGCACCTTGCCCTGCTGCTCGACCGTGTCGACGATGTGCTGCCGTCGTTCTTCCGCTAATTGCATAGGTTTCTCCTTGAGCAGGCACTGTACACGTTTACGCAAAAACCGGCAAGAACCAATATAAACAAGCATATTCATGCATACAGGCCGCCTTGTGGTTGGTTGACGGCCTAATCATTGCTACACTCCCTGCATTCATTATCAGAACAATATGCATAAGTCCGCTGCCATCCTGATCGTCGACGACTATCTCTTGATCCGCACCGCCGTGCGCCAGGTGCTGACGGAACTCGGCTTTTCCAACGTGTTCCAGGCCGAGAACGGCAAGACCGCGCAAGACCTCATGCGCAAGCAGACGATCGACATCGTCATCGGCGACTGGGGCATGCCGGTGATGAGCGGCCTGGACCTGCTGCACTGGATGCGCCACGACGCGCGCTATGCGAAGACGCCCTTCATGATGCTGACGGCCGAGGCCAATCCCGCCTCCGTGCGCAGCGCCCTGCAGGCCGGCGTCAACGCGTACATGATCAAGCCGTTCACCGTGCACAGCTTCGCCAGCAAGTTCATGGCGATGATCGGCACGGTGCAAGAGTCCGAGCCTGCGCCGGAACCCGTGCCCCGGCCCGATTCCGCGCCGCCGCCGGTGCTGAAGCCGACGCCCGTCCAGGCCGACGTCATCGGCCTGCAGGCCCCGCTGGCCGAGCGCCTGAAGCGCTGCACGGTGCTGATCGTGGACGACGTGCCGACCAACATCGAGGTGCTGGCCGGCGCGCTGAAGGACGAGTACGCGATCAAGGTGGCGATCAGCGGCCGCAAGGCGCTGGAGATCGCCGGGGCCTTCCCCATCGATATCATCCTGCTCGACATCATGATGCCCGTGATGGACGGCTTCGAGACGTGCCGCCACCTGAAAGCCGATCCGAGGACGGCGCACATCCCGATCATCTTCCTGTCCGCGAAAGACGCCGTCGACGATATCGTGGGCGGCCTGCGCCTGGGCGCCGTCGACTACGTGTCGAAGCCCGCGGACCCGACGATCCTGAAGGCCCGCATCGCGACACATCTGGCGCTGGCCACGGCGATGGGCGACCTGAAGCGCCAGAACGAACTGCTGATCGAGAACGCGCACCTGCGCGAAGACGTGGAGCGGATGACGCGCCACGACCTCAAGAGCCCCATCGCCGTCATCCTGCACGCGAGCCAGGCGCTGCTCGCGGGCGACCTGCCGGATGCGCAGCGCGAGCGCGCGCACATGATCGAGATGGCCGCCAACCACGCGCTCGACATGATCAACCGCACGCTCGACATCCATAAAATGGAAAAGGGCGAGTACCAGCCGGCGCTGCAGCCGTTCGACCTGGGCGCGCTGCTGTCGCGCGTCGCCCAGCAGACCGGGCTCGCGTTCACGGACCGCCGCATCGCGATCCGCTTCGCCGCGCCGGGCGACACCGTCTGCCTGGGCGAGTCGCTGCTGTGCTATTCGATGTTCTCGAACGCCTTCAAGAACGCGGCCGAGGCGGCGCCGCCGGGCGGCACGATCAAGGTCGACGTGGCGCCGGGCCCCGGCAGCCTGCACGTCGTGATCGACAACGAGGGCGAGGTCCCGCTCACCATGCGCGACCGCTTCTTCGACAAGTACGCCACGGCCGGCAAGCAGGGCGGCATGGGTCTCGGCACCTATTCGATCCGCCTGATGGCCGAAGTGCAAGGCGGCGACGCCACCATGGAGACGGGCGATGGGCACACGCGCCTGACCATCACCCTGCCGTGCGTGTGATCACACCAGCAACATCAGGTGCTCTCTCTCCCATGAGCTGATCACGCGCGAAAACGTCGCGAACTCCAGCTCCTTCACTTCGCAAAACGCCTGCACGAACAACGGCCCCAGCATGTCGGCCAGCGCCGGGCACCCGCGCAGCTGCAGGATCGCATCCTCGAGATTGCGCGGCAGGTCGCCGTGGATGTGCTCCGCACTTTCCGGCGTCGGCGCCGGCGGTTCCAGCCCTTCGACCATGCCGAGGAAGCCGCAGGCCAGCGTGGCCGCCATCGCGAGATACGGGTTCACGTCCACGCCCGGCACGCGGTTTTCCACGCGGCGGCTGGCCGGGCTCGAGTTCGGGATGCGGATGCCGCACGTGCGGTTGTCGTAGCCCCAGTGCACGTTCATCGGCGCCGACTGGAAGCGCGACAGGCGCCGGTAGGAATTCACGTGCGGCGCGAAGAGGAGCGTCGCCGCCGGCACGTAGCGTTCGAGCCCGCCGATGAACTGGCGGAACAGCGTGCTTTCCGTCCCGTCGTCGTTGGAAAAGATGTTGCGGCCGTCCGCGTCGACGATGCTCTGGTGCACGTGCATGGCACTGCCCGGCTCCGTCTCCATCGGCTTGGCCATGAAGGTGGCAAAGATGCCGTGGCGCAGCGCCGTCTCGCGCACGGCCCGCTTGAACAGGAACACGCGGTCGGCCAGCTCCAGCGCGTCCCCGTGCGTAAAATTGATTTCCATCTGGCCCGCGCCGGCCTCGTGGATCAGCGTCTCGACGCCGAGCTCGTGCTGCTTGCAGAACGCCGACAGTTCCAGGAAGAACGGATCGAAATCGTTGACGGCATCGATCGAATACGATTGCCGGCCCTGCTCCGTGAAGCCGCTGCGGCCCGTTGGCGGGCTCAACGGCTCGTGCGGATTCGTCGTGCGCGCGACGAGATAAAACTCCATTTCGGGCGCCACGACGGGCCGCCAGCCCCGTTCGGCATACAGGCCCAGCACGCGGCGCAGCACGGAGCGCGGGGCGAGGTCGACCTGGGTGCCGTCGAAGTTCGTGCAATCGTGGATCACGAGCGCGACGCGCTCCGTGGCCCACGGCACGACGCGGATCGTGGCGGGGTCGGGCACGCAGACCATGTCGGGATCGATGGAGCCGACGTACGGCGTATTGTTCGGCTGTTCGCCGTGGACCGTGTTCAGCAGCACGCTCTTCGGCAGCCGCATGTGCTCGCCCGCCAGGAACAGGTCTTTCGGAAGGATCTTGCCGCGGGCAATGCCCGTCATGTCGGCGATGACGCACTCGACTTCGTGGATATTGTGTTCGCGCAGAAAATCGCGCATCGGATTATGCGCTTCGGAATCCATCACACTCTCGCTTGACTCGATGCGGGTCAATATAGCATCGGCGATTATTAGGCCGCGCGCGGGTCGGACGGCCCCGTTTTTGCCTCATTTCCTCAATTAGTTGCCGCGATACCGCACTTCGCGTCATCGCCATTCCGCCGGGCGCCGTCCTGCGTCATACTTTATGAATGGAACAGCTGACGACCACGACACAGCCGAAAACCACCCGCATGTGGCGTAACTACGCCTGCGCCTGGCTTGCGTACATGGTGCTGCTCGCGGTCGTGCTGCGGCTCGCCGACTCCAGCCAGCACGGCTACAACTGGCGCGGCCTGATCCCGATGCTGTGGATCGTGCCGCAAGCCTTCGTGCTCGCCCTGCACTGGCCGCTCAGCGGCTGGATGGAACGCCGCCACGTCCCGTTCGCGACGCGCTGCCTGATCCACGGCGTGGGCGCGCCGACGTACGCCATCCTGTCGTACGCGCTGCCGGCGCTGATCTACGAGACGACGCAGCCGCTGTCGTTCTACGTGTGGCCCGTGCTGTATTCGATGATGGGCTATGGCGTCATCGCCACCGCGTTCCACATGATCCGCGCCAACGATGCGCGCCGCCGGCAGGAAGTCGCCGTGCAGCAGGCGCACGCGCTGCTCGTCGCGACGGAGCTGAACGCGCTGCGCAGCAAGCTCAATCCGCACTTCCTGTTCAACACGCTGCACTCGATCATCGCCCTCACCCGCAAGGACCCGAACGCCGCGGAGACCGCGCTGTTCCAGTTTTCCGACATGCTGCGCTACGTGCTGGACACGGAAAAGACGGGCAACGACCGCGTGACGCTGGACGACGAACTGCGCTTCGTGCGCGACTACCTGGAACTGGAAAGCCTGCGCCTCGGCGCGCGCCTGCACGTCGACTGGGAGCTCGACGATGCCGCCTCCGGCCACCTGCTGCCCGCGCTGTCGCTGCAGCCGCTCGTCGAGAACAGCATCAAGCACGCGTTCAACCCGCACAGCCGGCCGGGCCGCCTGCTGATCCGCACGCGCCTCGACGTGCACACGGGCAGGCTCGTGCTGTCCGTCGGCGACGACGGCCCCGGCGCCGACATCGGCCGCGTGCGCGCGTCGAACGGCCTGGGCCTGCGCACCGTCGAGCGCCGCCTGCAACTGGAATACGGCACCGAGGAGGGACTCGCCATCGACACGGCGCCGGGCGCCGGCTTCGTCGTCACGATGGCCATTCCCCTCGCCGCCAACGACAAGGAATTCACATGAATGCCCGGACCGTGTTCATCGCGGAAGACGAACCGCTCGCGCGCGACGTCCTGCGCGACTTCATCTACGCCCACGCCGGCCTGCGCCTCGTGGGCGAAGCGGCGGACGGCGCCAGCGCGCTCGCGCAGATCGACCGCATCCGCCCCGACATCGTCTTCATGGACATCCAGATGCCCGAGATGACGGGCCTGGACGTGCTGCGCCGCCTGACCGTCGTGCCGGACATCGTGTTCACGACCGCGTACGACCAGTACGCCGTCACCGCATTCGAACTGAACGCCGTCGACTACCTGCTGAAACCTTTTACGCGCGCCCGCTTCGACGCGGCCGTCGCGCGCCTGCTGGAGACGCCGGGATCGTCCGTCCCCGCGCCCGACGTCATCGGCGGCGCGCTCACGCTGGCGGTCGATCGTGTGCCGAGCCGTATCGAACGCATCCTCGTGCGCGACCGCGGCCGCATCTTTCCCTTGTCCGTGAACGAGATCGCCTACCTGAAGGCGGATGCGAAATACACGGCGATCGCCGCGCGCGGCCACACCTTCCTCGTGCGCATCGGGATCTCGGAACTGGAAGCCCAACTGGACCCGGGCCGCTTCATCCGCATCCACCGCTCGGCGCTCGTGAACCTCGACTTCGTGGACTCCATGCGCGCGGACGACCAGTCGCAGCTCGAGATCACGATGCGCGACGGGGCCGTGCTCACGGCGAGCCGGGAAGCGTCGAAGGTGCTCAGGGAGATGGCGATTTAATCAGACGCGCAATCAACCAACGTCGTCCCCGCGCAGGCGGGGATCCAGGTATTGAGCGCAGTGGCATGCAACGAACCTGGACCCCGGCCTTCGCTGGGGCGACGGTCTTGGGTATACGGGTCAGATTTGAATCCACGTCGTCTTCAGTTCCGTGTACTTGTCGAACGCGTGCAACGACTTGTCGCGCCCGTTGCCCGACTGCTTGTAGCCGCCGAACGGCACCGTGATGTCGTCGTTGTCGTACTGGTTCACGTGCACGGTGCCCGCGCGCAGCTTGCGTGACGTGCGGATCGCGCGGCTCATGTCGGCCGTCCACACGGCGGCCGCCAGCCCGTACGGCGTCGCGTTGGCCTGGCGCACCGCCTCGTCGAGGTCCGTGAACGACAGCACGGACAGCACGGGCCCGAAGATTTCCTCGCGCGCGATGCGCATCGTGGACTCCACGCCGTCGAACAGCGTCGGTTCGATATACAAACCTCCGGTCTCCGCGCGTGCCGCATGGCCGCCCGCGAGCAGGCGCGCGCCGGCCGCCTTGCCGTCGTCGATGAAGCCGAGCACCGTCTTCATCTGGATCGCATCGACGATGGCGCCCATCACGGTCGATTCGTCGAGCGGGTCGCCCGGCGCGTACTGCGGGATCAAGGCGAGGGCCTTGTCGAGGAACGCTTCCCGGATCGATTCCTCCACGAACAGCCGCGACGGCGCGTTGCAGCTTTCTCCCTGGTTGAAATAGATGGAGCCGATGGCGCCCGCGACAGCCGCGTCGAGGTCGGGACAGTCCGCGCACACGATGTTGGCGGACTTGCCGCCCAGTTCCGTCCACGCGCGTTTCAGGTTCGACTGCCCCGCCATCTGCAGGATCTGCTTGCCCACGCGCGTGGAACCGGTAAAACCGATGCAGTCGACGTCCATGTGCAGCGCGAGCGCGCGGCCGGCTTCGTCGCCATAGCCGGGCAGCACGTTGAACACGCCTTCCGGCACGCCGGCCTCCAGCGCCAGCTCGGCCAGCCGCAAGGAACTCAGGGGCGCCTTTTCCGACGGCTTCAGCACGACGCTGTTGCCGGCCGCGAGGGCCGGCCCGATCTTCCACGCAGCCATCAGCATCGGATAATTCCACGGGATGATCGCCGCGACGACGCCGATCGGTTCGCGCGTGATGAGGGCCAGGCTGTCCTGCGGGCTCGGCGCGACCTGGTCGTAGATCTTGTCGATCGCTTCGCCATACCAGCGGATGCAGTTTTGCGCGAGCCGCACGTCCACGCTCTTGCTGTAGCGGATGGGCTTGCCCATGTCGAGGGTTTCCAGCAGGGCCAGCTCGTCTTCGTGCGCGAGCATCAGGTCGGCGAAGCGGATCAGGGTGCGCTTGCGCTCGGCCGGGGGCTTGCGGGCCCAGCGGCCATCCTCGAACGCGGCGCGGGCGCTGGCGACCGCGGCGTCGACGTCGGCGGCGTCGCAGCGGGCGACCTCGCCCAGGATGCGGCCGTCGATGGGAGAAATATTGTCGAAACGGGCGCCGGATGCGGCGTCGACACGCCGGCCTTCGATGACGGCGCGGCCGTCGATGTGCACCGTTCTGGATCGTTCATGCCAGCTTGGCGTGGTCATATTGTCTCCGTGCAGATGTCATCCTGTTGTCAGGCCGATACTAGCAAACAAAATCGATCCAAACGCCGATTTCTGCCGCTATAATCCGAAATTTTTCCCACCCGCATTTTCTATTGCGAGCCCGGAGCACACCGATATGAACACCATCCTGATTACGTCCGTCGTGCTCTACCTGCTCGGCACGCTCGGCCTGGGCGTCTGGGCCGGCACGCGGATCAAGAACACGTCCGACTTCGCCGTCGCGGGCCGCAGCCTGCCGCTGATCATGGTGATCACGACGACGTTCGCCACCTGGTTCGGCGCCGAAACCGTGATGGGCATCCCGGCGAAATTCGTGCAGGGCGGCCTGGGCGCGCTCGTGGAAGACCCGTTCGGCGCCGGCACCTGCCTGATCCTCGTCGGCCTGTTCTTCGCCGCCCGCCTTTATAAACTGAACCTGCTGACCATCGGCGACTACTACCGCGCCCGCTACGGCAAGGGTATCGAAGTCTTTTGCTCGGCCGCCATCATCCTGTCTTACCTCGGCTGGGTCGCGGCGCAGATCACCGCGCTGGGCCTCGTGTTTTCCGTGCTGACGGGCGGCGCGATGTCGGAGACGGCCGGCATGATCGTCGGCACGCTCGCCGTGCTGATCTACGTCGTCATCGGCGGCTTCCTGGCCGTCGCGATTACCGACTTCATCCAGATGATCGTGCTCGTGGTCGGCCTGTCCATCATCGCTGTGTTCTCGGCGAAACTGGCCGGCGGCACCGGTGCCGTCATCGACATGGCCAACAACGCGAACCTGTGGCACTTCCTGCCGGAAGCGAAGTTCACCGACATCGCCTTCTTCGTCGGCTCGGCCGTGACGATGATGCTGGGCTCGATTCCGCAGCAGGACGTGTACCAGCGCGTGATGTCCGCCAAGAACGCCCCGACCGCGCGCGCCGGCGCCGTGATCGGCGGCGCCAGCTACATCATCTTCGCGTTCGTGCCGATGTTCGTCGTCGCGTGCGCCGTGATCGTGATGGGCAACGATGCGCTGGAACTGGCCAAGAGCGATTACCAGCGCGTGCTGCCCACGTTCGTGATGACGAAGATGCCGCTGATCATGCAGATCCTGTTCTTCGGCGCCCTGCTGTCCGCGATCAAGAGCACGTCGTCCGCCACGCTGCTCGCCCCGTCGACGAGCTTCACGGAAAACATCCTCAAAAACCTGCGCCCGGGCATGAGCGACCGCCAGCAACTGCTCGCGATGCGCGTCACCATCGTCGTGTTCGCCTCGCTCGTGCTGGCCTACGCCATCGCGATGAAGGGCACGTCGATCTACGACCTCGTGTCGTCCGCGTACCAGGTGACGCTCGTCGGCGCCTTCGTGCCGCTCGTCACCGGCCTGTACTGGAAGCGCGCGACGACGCAGGGCGCGATCCTGTCGCTGGTCGCCGGCATCGCCACGTGGATCGTGTTCTTCCCGCAGATCTCGCCGCTGGGCGAAGTCTTCCCGGGCCAGCTGGCGGGCCTGCTCGCGGCGTTCGCGGGCATGTTCATCGGCTCGCTGGCGCCGCAGGTGCTCAAGAACCGGCACGAGCCGCACAAGACGGCGGTCAGCGCGTAAATAAGAAGGCCTCGATGGAAGCTCGGGGCCTTTTTGTTTTGCGGTGTCGGCGACTCAGCTTGGATCCCCGCCTTCGCGGGGATGACGTGCTATTGATAGCGCAAGAATAGTGTTGGCGCAGTTCCTGAGCTATCTTTAAGACCGTCGTTCCCGGACTCGCCGTCCGCCTTGGCGGGAACCCAAGTTAAGCAACCGAAGTCAGTCCAGCCACCCACGACCAGCGACATCCGCCAACGTCCGGTCCAGGCAAAACCGTATCCGCTCCACCATCTCATCTACCTGCGCACAGGTCATCACGAGCGGTGGCGCGACGATCATCCGGTCTCCGACGGCACGCATGATGACGCCGTTGTCGAACATGTGCTGCCGGCACACCATCCCCACCGCCAGGTCGCGCGCGAACGGTTCGCAGTCGTGCACCGTCGCAGCCTTGCGCCGCACGAGGTTCAGGCCGGCGGTCATGCCGATGCTCTCCGCGTGTCCGACGAGCGGATGCTCGGCCAGCCGCGCGAACGCGGCTTTCAGATGCGGCCCCGTCTCGCGCGCGACCTTGTCGACCAGTTTCTCGTCCTCGATGATGCGCAGGTTTTCCAGTGCCGCCGCGCAGGCGACGGGGTGGCCGGAATAGGTGAAACCGTGGTTGAAATCGCCGCCGCGCTCGATCAGCGCGCGCGCCACGCGTTCGCCCACCAGCACCCCGCCCAGCGGCACATAGCCGGACGTGACGCCCTTCGCGAACGGGATCAGGTCGGGCCGCGTGCCCATGCGCTCGCTGCCGAACCACGTGCCCAGCCGGCCGAAGCCGCAGATGACCTCGTCCGAAATGAGCAGGATGCCGTACTTGTCGCAGATGCGCTGGATCTGCGGCCAGTACGTCTGCGGCGGGATGATGACGCCGCCCGCGCCCTGTACCGGTTCGCCGATGAATGCGGCGACCTTGTCCGGCCCCATTTCGAGTATCTTCTGTTCGAGCCAGCCCGCGGCCAGCAGCCCGAATTCCGATTCCGAAAGGCCGCGGCCGTGCTCGCCGAAATGCGGTTGCTCGATGTGGTGAATGTGCGGGATCGGCAGCGCGCCCTGGGCATGCATCGCGGCCATGCCGCCCAGCGATGCCCCGGCAATCGTGCTGCCGTGGTAGGCGTTGCGCCGGCTGATGACGATCTGCCGCTCCGGCTGCCCCATCAGCTGCCAATAGCGCCACACCATGCGCAGCGCGGTGTCGTTCGCCTCGGAACCGGAGCTCGTGAAGAACACGTGCTCGAAACCGGGCGGTGCCAGGCTCGCCAGCTTTTCCGCCAGCTTCACGGCCGGCACGTTCGTCGTGTTGAAGAAGCTGTTGTAGAACGGTAAAACATCCATCTGCCGTGCGACGACTTGCGTGATGGATGTGCGGCCATAGCCCACGTTCACGCACCACAGGCCGGACATGCCGTCGATGGTTTTATTGCCGTCCGAATCCCACAGGTAGATGCCCTCCCCGCGCACCATCACGCGCGCGCCCTTCGCGCTCAGGGCGCCGTGGTCGGTGAATGGGTGCAGGAAGTGGGCGCTGTCGAGCTGTTGCAATGTCCGGGTGTCATGGTCCTCACGGACCGGCGCGCGCGGGCCTGCCTCGAATGCCATGGTGTCGAAAGTCATGATGATCTCCTTGTCGTCGTCGTCGCATGGTCATACGTGCAAAAGAAGGTGCTCTCGTTCCCACGGGCTAATTACCGTCATAAATTCCTGGTGCTCCAGTTCCTTGACCGCGGAATAGACGTCGACGAAGCGCTCGCCGAGGATGTCGCGCAGGCGGTCCTCGCCGCGCAGCAGGGTCAGCGCTTCGGACAGGCCTTGCGGCAGCTCGACCTTCATCTTGTAGGCGCTGCCTTCGACCATCGGCGTCGGTTCCAGCTGTTCCTGGATGCCGAGGTAGCCGCAAGCCAGGGTAACGGCGAGGGCGAGGTAGGGATTGGCGTCGGCGCCGATCACGCGGTTTTCCACGCGCCGGTCCTGCGAGCCGGACACGGGTACGCGGAAGCCCACGGTGCGGTTGTCCACGCCCCATTGCAGGTTGATCGGGGCGGCCGTGTGGCGCACGATGCGGCGGTACGAGTTCACGTACGGCGCGACGATCGCCATCGCGGACGGCATGTATTTCTGCAAGCCGCCGATGTAGTGGCGGAACAGGTCGGACGGCGATCCATCCACATTGCTGAAGATGTTGCGGCCGGATTCCGCGTCGACGACGCTCTGGTGCACGTGCATCGCCGAGCCGGGCTCGCCAGCCATCGGCTTGGCCATGAAGGTGGCGTACATATCGTGTTTCAGCGCCGCTTCGCGCAGGGTGCGCTTGAAGTAGAAGACCTTGTCGGCGAGGCCCAGCGGTTCGCCGTGCTGGAAATTGATTTCCATTTGGCCGGCGCCGATTTCGTGGATGAGGGTGTCGACGTCGAGGCCCATCATGTCACAGTAATCGTAGATGTCCTCGAACAGCGGGTCGAATTCGTTGACGGCGTCGATGCTGTAGACCTGGCGGCTCGTCTCGGAGCGCCCGCTGCGGCCGATCGGGGCGGCCAGCGGCAGGTCGGGGTCGATGTTTTTCGCCGTCAGATAAAACTCCAGTTCGGGCGCGACGAGCGGCTTCCACCCCTTTTTCTCGTACAGCTTCAGCACGCGACGCAGCACGCTGCGCGGCGCGAAATCGACCAGCTTGCCGTCGGAGAAATAGCAGTCGTGGATCACCTGCGCCGTCGGGTCGACGGCCCACGGCACCATCGTGATCGTGCCCGGGTCGGCCTTCAGGATCATGTCGCGGTCGGTGGTCGAGATCGCGCGGTCGAAGGCATCGTCGTCGGACGGTGAATTGCCCGTCACGGTCATGCCCAGCACGATTTCCGGCAGGCGCATGCCGCGGTCCTCGGTGAATTTCACGCGCGGGAGGATTTTTCCACGCGCGACGCCCGTCAGGTCGGGCACCAGGCATTCGATTTCGGTGACTCGTTTGCCGTTGAGCCACTCGTCCATGTCGTTGTATGAAAAATTGTCGCGGATAGCCATGATGTTCTCTCTGTCCGTTAATGGATTGCACGCAAGCGCAAACGCGCCGCCCGCAGGCTGCGTGGGATCGAGCAGGGATCAGGGAAGCTATGGGACGGGCGTGACCGCCCATTTCGCATCGGGGGTCATGACGGTGTCCGTTTCGTTGATCTGTAGGCGCGGCAGGCGGCGCCGAATGCGCCGAACATCTTCATCGAATGGGGATTGTGGACGATGCGCCATTCCGGGTGCCATTGCACGGCCAGCGTGAAGCCGGGCGCGTCCTTCACCGAGAAGGCTTCCACGAGCCCATCTTCCGCCGTCGCTTCGACGACGAGGCCCTTCGCCAGTTCGTTCACGCCCTGGCCATGCAGCGAATTCACGGGAATTTCCGGCAAACCGATGATCTGGTGCAGCATGCCGCCTTCCACGAGCTTGATCTTGTGGGCATCGCCGTACTGCTCGTCCATGCCCAGCTCCGGATTCTCGCGGTGGTCGAAGTGCCCTGGCACCGCCTGCACGGCCTGAAACAGGCTGCCGCCCAGCGCCACGTTCATTTCCTGGAAACCACGGCAGATTGCGATGATCGGGATGCCGCGTTTCACGGCCGCGCGGATCAGCGGCAACGTGGTCTGGTCGCGTGCCGGGTCTTGCGGCAGCGACGGGTCGAGCACTTCTTCGGAGTAATAGCTTGGATGAACGTTCGACGCCGAGCCCGTCAGCATGATCCCGTCGCACAGCGCGAGCATCGTCTCCAGGTCGAGCGCTTCCCCCAGCGACGGCAGGATCAGCGGGGCGCAGTCGGCACCGAGGACGACGGCGTCGACATACTTGTGCTGGGCCGCGTGGTAAGGGTGTTCACCGAAATCGCGGGTGCAAGCGGGGACGAAAACGATCGGGCGCATGGTCTCTACCTTGTAGTGAGCGCACAGGAACCATCATACGTACAAAGTGGTCCGAATGCGAGTGGCCGTTGTTTCAGATCAAGGAAACCGCGTTCCCAATGCAAACGCTCCCTGGGATCTGCTAGTCGAGCGGGTTCGCTGTTGTAACCCGTAGCAAAAGCTTAACGTCAACTGAAGAACGATGCCAACACAAACGGGGCCTTGGTCAGCATCGTGCTATGGTGTTCCCGCCCGAACGACATGACAACGAGGAACCCATGCTGAACCTCAATGACGCTTCCCTGCTGCGCCAGCAGGCCTGGATCGACGGCGCCTGGTGCGACGCCGACGACGGCAAGACCGTCCCCGTGATCAACCCCGCCACCGGAGAAACGCTCGGCACCGTGCCACACATGGGCGCACAGGAAACCCGGCGCGCCATCGACGCGGCACAGGCGGCCTGGCCCGCGTGGCGCAGGAAGACGGCGCGCGAACGGGCCCTCATCCTGCGCAAATGGAACGACCTGATGCTGGACAACGCGGACGACCTGGCCGCCATCATGACGGCCGAACAGGGCAAGCCGCTGGCCGAATCGAAGGGAGAAATCGCGTACGCCGCCTCGTTCCTGGAATGGTTCGGCGAACAGGGCAAGCGCATCGAGGGCGACGTGCTGGAATCGCCCGCGCGCGACCGCCGGATCGTCGTCACGAAGGAACCGATCGGTGTGTGCGCCGCGATCACGCCGTGGAATTTTCCGGCCGCGATGATCACCCGCAAGGTCGGCCCGGCGCTCGCGGCGGGCTGTCCCATCGTGCTGAAACCGGCGGAGCTGACGCCCTATTCCGCCCTCGCGCTGGCCGTGCTGGCGGAGCGCGCCGGCGTGCCGAAGGGCGTGTTTTCGATCGTGATCGGCGACTCCAAGGCGATCGGCGCGGAGATGTGCGCGAACCCCATCGTGCGCAAGCTCAGTTTCACGGGTTCCACGCAGGTCGGCCGATTGCTGATGGAACAATGCGCGCCGACGGTCAAGAAATTGTCGCTGGAACTGGGCGGCAACGCCTCGTTCATCGTGTTCGACGACGCCGACCTCGATGCCGCCGTCGAAGGCGCGATGGCCTCGAAATACCGCAACATGGGGCAGACCTGCGTGTGCGCGAACCGCATCTACGTGCAGGATGGCGTCTATGAGGCGTTCGCCGCAAAGCTGACGGCCGCCGTCGCGAAGCTGAAGGTCGGCAACGGCATGGAGCCGGGCGTGAACCAGGGACCGCTGATCGAAGAAAAAGCCGTCGAGAAGGTCGAGCACCACATCGCCGATGCGCTCGGCAAGGGCGCCCGTCTGCTGCTGGGCGGCAAGCGCCACCCGCTGGGACTGACCTTCTTCGAGCCGACGGTGTTGGCCGACGTCACGCCGCAGATGCTGATTTCGGACGAGGAAACCTTCGGCCCCGTGGCGCCGCTTTTCCGTTTCAAGACCGACGAGGAAGCGATCGCGCTGGCCAACGCGACGGAGTACGGGCTCGCGTCGTACTTCTACGCCCGTGACATCGGCCGCGTGTGGCGCGTGGCCGAGCAGATCGAGTCCGGCATGGTCGGCGTGAACACGGGCCTGATCTCCAATGAAGTCGCACCGTTTGGCGGGGTCAAGCAATCCGGGCTGGGGCGCGAAGGGTCGAAATACGGCATGGATGACTATCTCGTCATCAAGTACATCTGCCTGGGAGGGATGTGATGGCCGAGGACCCGTTTCATCGGGTGCGCGACGCGCCGCTGTTCATCGTGCCGCGCACGCTGAACGCCCTGCGGACATTCCGCAACGGGCCCGGGTTGGACGCCGACCTCGCGCGCGTGGCGGACGGGCTGATCGCCGGGGTCGCGACGCATCCGACGAAGTTCTGGGTGCTGAAGCAGTTTCAGCCAGTGCTGGAGGATGCCCGGGATGCGCCCGCGGCGACGCGCGAACGCGTCGCCGCGGGGCTCAGGCAATTCATGGATATTCTCGGGATCGAGGATTCCGACGGACTGCCGGCGTTTTACCTGGGTTTGTACTCGTAATACTTGCGCGCGTCACCGCGCACCTGATCCGCGGGATACTTGGCGCGGTTGAGCACCATCTTTTCCTGCACCGCGGCGAGCAGGTCGACGTCGAGCTTGTCCGCCAGGCGCACGAGATAAACGAGCACGTCGGCCATCTCGTGGCGCACTTCCACGAGCTTGTCTGCGCCGAGTTCGTCCGCACGGCCGTGCTGCAGCCACTGGAAGTGTTCCAGCAGCTCGGCCGCCTCCACCGTCAGCGCGGACGCGAGGTTTTTCGGCGTGTGGAACTGGTCCCAGTCACGCTCCTCGACGAACTGGCGCACGATGGCGCGCAGTTGGTCGAGTTCGCCGCCGGGCTGCATCAGGGCACCTCGAAAAACCGTAGCGAGCGGCAGCAATGCTGTTCGAGAAGCGCAGCTGTACGAGTCGTACAGCGAGCATCGCAGAACGGCGGTGCAACGCGCAGCAGGTGTTTCGACGTGCCCGTCACTTGAGGTAGCCCTGCAGGATCTTGTCCAGCTTCGGCTGGATCTCGTCGTAGCTGCGGACGGTGCAGCCGAGGTCGCGCAGCAGGCCGTCGTGCACGCCGTAGACCCAGCTGTGGATGGTGATGTCCTGGCCCCGCTCCCACGCGTCGCGCACGACCGTGGTCTGGGCGATGTTGATGACCTGCTCGGCCACGTTCAGTTCCACGAGGCGGTTGGTGGCGGCCGTACCGGCGACGTTGCCCAGGTATTTGCCGTGCTTGTCGCGCACGTCGCGCACGTGGCCGAGCCAGTTGTCGGCCAGGCCGACACGGGTGTTGTTCAGCGCCGCGCCCACGCCCGAGCAGCCGTAGTGGCCGCACAGGATGATGTGCTTGACCTTCAGCACATCGACGGCGAACTGCAGCACCGTCAGGCAGTTCAGGTCGGAGTGGGAGACGACGTTGGCGATGTTGCGGTGGACGAACAGTTCGCCCGGCGCCATGCCGACGAGTTCATTCGCGGGCACGCGGCTGTCGGAGCAGCCGATCCACAGATATTCTGGATTTTGTTGGGAGGCCAGGTCCTTGAAGAAATTGGGATCCTCCTGGATCATCGACGCCGCCCATTGACGGTTGCGTTCGAAGAGGTCTGCGGCGGTGAGGCCGGTGGGGGTCTTTGCCATGGCGTTTTCCTATTCAGCAGAACCGTCACCCCCGCGCAGGCGGGGGTCCATGCTGAGGCTCCGCGAGTTGCACAACCTTACGGTAGCAACTTGGGAGTCGCGGCATGGATTCCCGCGTGCGCGGGCATGACGATGTTATCTAATCGACCATATTCTGGTCAAAAAAAACCGCCGGGGCTCGCGCACCCGGCGGTCCATCCGACATCTTACTCGAAGAAGTCCTTTACCTTGTCCATCCAGCCCTTGCTCTGCGGGCTGTGCTTCGCGCCACCCTCGACCGTCAGACGATCGAATTCACGCAGCAGGTCCTTCTGCTTCTCGGTGAGCTTGACGGGCGTCTCGACCACGACGTGACAGAACAGGTCGCCGGAGTAACCCGAGCGCACGCCCTTGATGCCCTTGCCCTTGAGGCGGAAGGTCTTTCCGGTCTGGGTGCCTTCGGGGATCGTGAACGAGACCTTGCCGCCCAGCGTGGGCACCTCGATCTCGCCGCCCAGTGCAGCCTTGCTGAACGAGATCGGCATTTCGCAATGCAGGTCGTCGCCTTCGCGCTGGAACACGGTATGCGGCTTGATGTGGATCTCGACATACAAGTCGCCCGGCGGCCCGCCGTTCGTACCCGGCTCGCCGTTGCCGGTCGAGCGGATGCGCATGCCGCTGTCAATACCCGCCGGGATCTTCACTTCCAGCGTCTTGTTGCGCTTGATGCGTCCGGCGCCGCCGCAGGATGCGCACGGTTCCGGGATGATCTTGCCGCTGCCGTGGCACTTCGGGCAGGTCTGCTGGATCGAGAAGAAGCCCTGCTGCATGCGCACCTGGCCGTGGCCGTGGCAGGTCGTGCAGGTGACGGGCGACGTACCCGGTTTGGCGCCGCTGCCGTGGCAGGTGTCGCACTTGTCCCAGCTCGGCACGCGGATCGTCGTGTCGAAGCCGGCGGCTGCCTGTTCCAGCGAAATTTCCAGGTTGTAGCGCAGGTCGGCGCCGCGGTACACCTGCGGGCCCGAGCTGCGGCCGCGGCCGCCGCCGAAGATGTCGCCGAAGATGTCGCCGAACGCATCGCCGAAGCCGCCGGCACCGAAGCCGCCGCCCATGCCGCCGTTCGGATCGACGCCAGCGTGACCATAGCGGTCATAAGCCTCGCGCTTTTCCGGATTGGTCAGCATCTCGTAGGCTTCCTTGACCTCCTTGAACTTCTCTTCCGCTTCCTTGTTGTCGGGATTGCGGTCCGGATGGTACTTCATCGCAAGCTTGCGATAGGCCTTCTTGATCTCGTCTTCCGAAGCGGTCTTCGCGACGCCGAGGATCTCGTAAAAATCACGCTTTGCCATTTGTCGGCACCTTGCTGTCTATCTACAAAAGAACTGTGGCGGACCAGGCAGACACCTGCGAACGCACAGCCCAAAAGGATACGAGTATACAGTGAGCATGTCGGGCTTGCGCGACTCGGCCGTAAAAACAACGGCCGAATCGCTCCCGCTGATGTTGGACACACCACAAAAAAACGAGCCGGGCACCATGAGGTCGCTTCGGCTCGGGGTTGCGGCGGCGGGGCGGGCCTTGCATCAGGTCCGCCCCGCCAGGACGTCCTTACTTGGCGTCCTTGACTTCCTTGAAGTCGGCGTCGACGACGTCGTCTTCCTGCTTGGCCGACTCGGCACCCGGCTGCTGGCCGCCAGCCTGTGCGCCCGCGGCGCCCTGCTGGGCCTGCATGTCGGCGTACATCTTCTCGCCCAGCTTCTGCGCGGCGGTCGACAGCGCAGCCACCTTGGCGTCGATCTCGGCCTTGTCGCCCGACTTGATCGAACCTTCCAGGTCGGTGATCGCGGCTTCGATCTTTTCCTTCTCGCCGGCGTCCAGCTTGTCGCCGTACTCGGTCAGGGACTTGCGGGTCGAGTGCACCAGCGCATCGGCCTGGTTGCGCGACTCGGCCAGTTCCTTGACCTTCTTGTCTTCTTCCGCGTTCAGCTCGGCGTCCTTCACCATTTTCTGGATCTCGTCTTCCGACAGACCCGAGTTGGCCTTGATGGTGATCTTGTTTTCTTTACCCGTGGCCTTGTCCTTCGCGCCCACGTGCAGGATGCCGTTGGCGTCGATGTCGAAGGTCACTTCGATCTGCGGCGTGCCGCGCGGTGCCGGCGGGATGCCTTCCAGGTTGAACTCGCCCAGGCCCTTGTTGCCGGCGGCGATCTCGCGTTCACCTTGATAAACCTTGATGGTCACGGCCGGCTGGTTGTCGTCGGCGGTCGAGAACACCTGCGAGAACTTGGTCGGGATCGTGGTGTTCTTCTGGATCATCTTGGTCATCACGCCGCCCAGGGTTTCGATACCCAGCGACAGCGGGGTCACGTCCAGCAGCAGCAGGTCTTTGCGGTCGCCGGCCAGCACGGAGCCCTGGATGGCGGCGCCGACAGCGACGGCCTCGTCCGGGTTCACGTCCTTGCGCGGATCCTTGCCGAAGAACTCCTTGACCTTTTCCTGCACCTTCGGCATACGGGTCATGCCGCCGACCAGGATGATGTCGTCGATGTCCGAGACCTTCACGCCCGCATCCTTGATCGCGACGCGGCACGGTTCGATGGTCTTGGCGATCAGTTCCTCGACCAGCGCTTCCAGCTTGGCGCGGGTGATCTTGAGGTTCAGGTGGACCGGCGCGCCGTTCGCCATCGCGATGTACGGCTCGTTGATCTCGGTCTGCTGCGACGACGACAGTTCGATCTTCGCGCGCTCGGCCGAAGCCTTGATGCGCTGCAGGGCGATCGGATCCTTCGACAGGTCGAGGCCGTTGATCTTCTTGAACTCGTCGATGATGTAATCGATGATGCGCTGGTCGAAGTCTTCGCCGCCCAGGAACGTGTCGCCGTTGGTCGACAGCACTTCGAACTGCTTCTCGCCATCCACGTCGGCGATCTCGATGATCGACACGTCGAACGTACCGCCGCCGAGGTCATACACGGCGATCTTGCGGTCGCCCTTGTCGGTCTTGTCCAGGCCGAATGCCAGCGCGGCCGCGGTCGGCTCGTTGATGATGCGCTTGACGTCCAGTCCCGCGATGCGGCCGGCGTCCTTGGTCGCCTGGCGCTGCGAGTCGTTGAAGTACGCCGGGACCGTGATGACGGCTTCCGTCACTTCTTCGCCGAGGTAGTCTTCGGCGGTCTTCTTCATCTTGCGCAGCACTTCGGCCGAGATCTGCGGCGGCGCCAGTTTCTTGTCGCGCACACCGACCCACGCGTCGCCGTTGTCGGCCTTCGTGATCGTGTACGGCATCAGGCTGATGTCCTTCTGGACTTCCTTCTCGTCGAATTTACGGCCGATCAGGCGCTTGACCGCGAACAGGGTGTTCTTCGGGTTGGTGACGGCCTGGCGTTTCGCCGGCGCGCCGACCAGGATCTCGCCATCTTCCTGATAAGCGATGATCGAAGGCGTAGTACGGGCGCCTTCCGCGTTTTCGATGACCTTGGGCTGACCATTTTCCATGATCGCCACGCAGGAGTTGGTGGTGCCCAGGTCGATACCGATGATTCTGCCCATAATATTTTCCTTTTTAGTACTCAGTTTTCAGATGTGTCGAATATTGGGAAATGTCGCTAAGTTTCAAGAGGTTATTCACCTCTGTCGCGACATTATTTCGGTGCGGCGGCGGTCACGATGGCCGGGCGCAGCAGGCGGTCGGCGATCATGTAACCCTTCTGCAGGACGGCCACCACGGTGTTCGCTTCCTGGTCGGACGGCACCACGGCCACGGCCTGGTGCTTGTTCGGGTCGAGCTTGTCGCCCGGCTGCGGCATCACTTCGACCAGGCGGTTCTTTTCGAACGCGGCGGTGAGCTGCTTCAGGGTCATCTCGACGCCTTCCTTGATCGATTCGACCGTCGGCGCTTCGACTTTCAGCGCCATCTCGAGGCTGTCGCGCACGGGCACCATGGCCTCCGCGAAGCTTTCGATGGCGAACTTGTGGGCCTTGCTCACATCTTCCTGGGCACGGCGGCGGATATTGTCCGCCTCGGCCTTGGCACGCATGAAGGCATCGTGCATCTCGGCCAGCTTGGCCTCGGTGGCGCTCAGCTGTTCTTCGAGGCCGGGCTCGTTGGCCGGTGCGGCCTGCGCTGCCGCGGCTGCAGCCGCATCGGCGGCTTCCGACTGATTGCTCACCTCTTGGTTTTCTTGGTCTTGCATCGAAAAAACTCCTGAAATCAAGGACTTGGCTGATTGGTTGGACGACTGTTGCAGTCACACAGCGCCGCATATTGGGCATTCGCCTACATTTTCAAGGGGAATTGAAGAAACAATATGCAGACGTGCGTATTCTTTTGTTACAAGATTTACTTGCTCGTAGTCACCATCGACAGCTAGCCGTTCTACTATCGTGTCGTCAAGACATCCACCGACCCGATGGGAAAGAACATGAAACTGCATCTGATCAGCGGCGCCGTGCTCATCTACACCCTGCTTGCGCTGGCTGCGATCTGCCTGGCGGAGCTCGGGTCGGCGCCGCAAAACGTGGCATTCTAGCATCTCGCCGTCGGGCGACGGCGCTTATGCCCCTAGTTTCACCGCGTGCTCGCGCGCGATGTCCGCATCCTTGCGCTGCGCCTCGCGTTGCGCGGGCGTGAGCATCGTCGGCCAGCCGATCAGGTGCTGCTCGGCGATCTCGGCCATGCCGACGATCCAGGCCGGGTTATCGTTCAGGCAGGGAATGTAGCGATATTCCTGGCCGCCGTTCGATTCGAAGTCGTGACGGACTTCCATGTTGATCTCTTCCAGCGTCTCCAGGCAGTCGCTCGTAAAACCGGGGCACAGGACGTCGATCCGCTTGACGCCGTCCCGCGCCAGCTGCTGCACGGTCGGCGCCGTGTAGGGCTGCAGCCACTCGGCCTTGCCGAAGCGCGACTGGAACGTCACCATGTACTGGTCCGGCGCCAGGCGCAGGCGCGCCGCCAGCAGGCGCGCCGTCCGGTGGCATTCGCAGTGGTACGGGTCGCCCAGCAGCAGCGTGCGCTTGGGCACGCCGTGGAAACTCATCACCAGCTTCTCGCCGCGGCCGTGCGTCTCCCAGTACGTCTCCACGGACGCGGCCAGCGCATCGATATAGCCCTCGTGGTCGTGGTAGTGCTTCACGAGGCGCAGTTCGGGGATGTTGCGCACCTTCTTGTAGTGGTCGAAGACGGCGTCCCAGATCGACGCGGTCGTCGTGCCGGAGTATTGCGGGTACGCGGGCAGCACGACGATGCGCTCGACGCCGCGTGCTTTCAGTTCGTCCAGCACGTCCGGCAGCGCGGGCGAGCCGTAGCGCATCGCCATCGCCACCTCGACGTCGTGGTGGCCGCGCTGTTCGAGCAGCGCCTGGAGCTTGTTCGCCTGCCGCTCCGTGTACACCTTCAGCGGCGAGCCTTCGCGGCTCCAGATCGTCGCGTATTTTTTCGCCGACTGCCCCGAGCGGAACGGCAGGATCGCCAGGTGCAGGATCAAATTCCACACGGCGCGCGGGATTTCCACGACGCGCGGGTCGGACAGGAACTGCTTCAGGTAGCGCCGCACCGCGGGCCGCGTCGGCGCGTCGGGCGTGCCGAGGTTGACGAGGACGATGGCACTTTTCGCGATGGTACCGTGCCGGTACACCGGTTCTTTATTGAAGGGCATGAAGGACCTCAGGATGCCAGCAGTTCGCGCGCATGCTTGCGCGTGGTCTCGGTGATCTCGATGCCGCCCAACATGCGCGCCACCTCTTCCACGCGGGCCTTGTTGTCGAGCACGTCGATGCGCGACACGGTCTTGCCGCCATCCGTCGTGCCCTTGGCCACCTGGAAGTGCTGGTTCGCCTGGCTCGCGACCTGCGGCAGGTGCGTAACGCACAGCACTTGCCGGCTCTGGCCCAGGCGTTTCAACAACCGGCCGACGACTTCCGCCACGCCGCCGCCGATGCCCGTGTCGACCTCGTCGAAGATCAAGGTCGGCACCGTCGTCGCGTTCGCCGTGATGACGGAGATCGCCAGCGAGATGCGCGCCAGTTCGCCGCCCGACGCCACCTTGGCCAGCGGCCGCGGCGCGACGCCGGCGTGACCGGCCACGAGGAACTCGACCTGCTCGCAGCCGTACACGGCCGGCTCGCACGGGTTCAGCGCGACGACGAAGCGGCCGCCGCTCATCGACAGTTCCTGCATCGCTTCCGATACCTGCGACGACAGGCGCTGCGCCGCTTGCGCGCGCGTCGCGGACAGCTTCTGCGCGGCCGCCAGGTAGACGGCTTTCGCTTTGTCTTCCTGCTTGCGCAGGCCGTCGACGTCGCTCGCGTCGGCCAGCTGCTGCAGCTTGGCCTTCAGGGTCGCGTGCTCCTCCGGCAGCTCCTCCGGCGTCACGCGGAACTTGCGGGCCGTGCTGTGGATGGCGTCCATGCGCGCATCGACCTGCGACAGGCGGTCCGGATCGAGCTCGACCTTGTCAACATAGGTGTTCAGCGCGTACACGGCTTCCTGCAGCTGGATGCGCGCCGGCTCCATGCAGTCGAGCACGGCCTGCAGGTCCGCGTCGACGCCGGCCAGCTTCGACAGTTTCAGGTTCAGCGACGACAGCTGCGACAGGATCGGCTGCTCCGATTCCGACAGCGCATTCAACGCTTCCTGCGCGCCCTCGATCAGGCTCGCGGCATGCGACAGGCGGCTGTGTTCATTCGTGATCTCGGCCCACTCGCCAGGCTTCACCGCGAGTTTATCGAGCTCGCCGACCTGCCACTCGAGGCGCTCGCGTTCCAGCAGCACGTTTTTCGCGTTGGTCTCGAACTCCTCGCGCTGGCGCGCCAGCGCCTTCCACGCTTTATACGTGCTCGCGACTTCCTGCACCTGCGCAGTCGCACCCGGGTCGCGCACGGCGACCTGGTTGTCGAGCAGCGCGCGCTGGGCATCGAGTTTCAACAAGGACTGGTGCGCGTGCTGGCCGTGGATGTCGACGAGCAGCTCGCCCAGTTCGCGCAGCTGGCTGGCCGTCGCCGCGATGCCGTTGATATAGGACTTGGAGCGGCCGGCGTTGTCGATCACGCGGCGCAGCAGCGCGCCGCCTTCGTCGGTTTCGAACTCGTTCTGTTCCAGCCAGATGCTCGCGGCCTGGGTCAGCGCGAAATCGGCGCTGATGTCGGCCCTGGCCGCGCCTTCGCGCACCATGCTTGCCTCACCGCGGCCGCCGAGTGCGAGCTGGAGCGCGTCGATCAGGATCGACTTGCCGGCGCCGGTCTCGCCGGTGAACACCGTGAAGCCGTTCGAGAACTCGAGCTCGATCGTGTCGACGATGACGAAGTCGCGGATGGAAAGTAGGCGCAACATGAAGAAACAGGTCTCCTGATGGATGCTGGATTTATTTGAGCTTGCCGTCACCGGACGGATATTCGTTCCAGTGCAGCTTCTCGCGCAGGGTGTGGTAGTAGCTCCACCCTTCCGGATGCAGGAAGGTGATGGTGTTGGGCGAGCGCGAGATCATGATCTGGTCGCCGTGCTGCAGGCTCGTGAAGGTCTGCATGTCGAAATTCACGCTGATGTCGCGGCCGTTGATGATCTCGACGACGATGTCGCTCGTGTTCGGCACGACGATCGGGCGGTTGGACAGCGCATGCGGCGCGATCGGCACCAGGACGATGCCGGCCAGCGTGGGGTGCAGCAGCGGGCCGCCGGCCGACAGCGCGTACGCCGTGGAACCGGTGGGCGTCGAGACGATCAGGCCGTCCGAGCGCTGGTTGTACATGAACGTGCCGTCCACCGTGACCTTCAGCTCGGCCATGCCGGCACCCGTGCCGCGCGCGACGACGACGTCGTTGACGGCGACGGAGCAGTGGATCTCGACGCCGTCGCGCACGACGCGCGCCTCCAGCAGCGAGCGTTCCTCGGTCTTGGCCTTGCCGCTGAGGATGTCGCCCAGCGCGGGCAGCATGCGGTCGATGGGGATGTCGGTCATGAAGCCCAGGCGGCCCTGGTTGATGCCGATGAGCGGCACGCGGTAGCGCGCGAGCTGGCGGGCGATGCCGAGCATCGTGCCGTCGCCGCCGACGACGATGGCGGTGCCGCAGTGCGCGCCGATCTCGTCGATGGTCATGGCGGCCACGCCGGCGACCTTGACGTGCCCCGCCGTTTCCTGCTCGAACACGACGCGATAGCCGGCCCCCTGCAGGAAGTCGACGATGGCCTGCACGGGCTCGTCGATCCCGGCCGTGTTGTGCCGTACGACGAGCGCGATGGTTTGTTGCGGTTCAGGCGTCACGGACATACGACTCTCGGCAGCAGGTGTTAGGGAGACAGAAGATTAACCGATTCGCCCGGCTTCTGCACTATCGCAACTCAGTAAATACTGTACAAACGCACAGTATAGTTGGGCGGATGGACTTCCGGCAAGCGGACAGTCGAGCCCGCTTCAATGCAGGATGCCGAATGCGAACGCGGCACCGATCGCCACCCCGACCCCGGTCACATGCAGCGCCATCAGCACGAGCCAGCGCACGCCGGTCACCAGGCGCGAGCCGCCGTACACGCGCCGCATCGCAACGGGCGTGTAGAGCAGGAGCCACGCCCACAGCACGAAGGAGACGATGCCAACGATATCCGGGACCACCATCAGCAGGGTCAGCGCCAGGAAAGCGAACGCATTCACGTGCAGCGCGAACAGCAGGTGTTCGCCGTAGCGCCGTCCCGATCCGAGGTACAGGATCTTGAGGTACAGCGCGAACAGCGGCATCATCAGGAAGACGGCATACGGCACGTAGCTGCCGAAGGCCGTCCGCATCACCTTGTCCCGCTCCGCCGGCGCCATCCTCGCGAACCGGTCCGCCTGCTCGCCCCAGTGCTCGTTGACGCTGCCGATGCTCTTGCGCAGGTCGGCCGTGCCCTCGGCGATTTCACCCGGCGCGTCTTCGCGCATCAGCCCGCCCTGCTTGTCCGCCTGGCCGTGCGCGGCAACCGGCGCATGTCCCTGCCCGGCGGGAGCCGGGACCTGGTCGTGGCCGCCGTATTTCGCGACGGCGAAGAAGATCAGGCTGAACGTCAGGTACAGGCGCAGCGGCTGGATGTAGCGCACGCGGCGGCCATTGATGTACTCCAAAGTCAGCTGCCCCGGACGGAACAAAAGGAGCAGCAGCGACTTCCAAAGCTTGCCTTCCAGCGCGACGTAATGGCCGATGAACTCGTGCAGGAACTCGCGCGTGCTGGGCGGATGCAGCACCGTTTCCTGGCCACATTCGTGACAGAAATTACCGGAAACGACGGCGTTGCAGTTCGGGCAGTCACTGGCGGTGTGATGGAGATGGGCTGGCGTGTTCACGACGTTCGTACCATTTGTCATATCAACCAGCATGTTAAACAGTTCATTGCAAAAATGCATCTTCCAATTGCGCGACCGCGTTCGGTTCGAAGGATTAGGATTTAATCAATTGAATCGAAGGAGGTTGCTATGGTGCAGGAAGAAAAAGACCGCGTCGTGAACACCGACCGGAAGATCGAGGAGCAGAGCTACAAGCGCGAACCGCACGAGCGCGACGAATCGCCCGACGGGCAAGGCGTCCGGCCGCGCGGCATCATGAAGCAGGCGGCGGAAGATCTCGAGCAGGGCCTCGTCGACACCGATGCGCGCGCGACCCCGGGCGCCAGCGAAGCCGTGAACCCGGCACCGGACGCCACCGGCCAGGCCAACCCGCAGCCCGACCGTCATCGCGACATGCGCGACCACGATTCGACCATTCCGGACGGAGGTCAGAACCGATGACAGCACGTGCCAGGCTTGCGCTCCTGATCCTTCCTCTGCTGGGCGCCGGCATGGCGCACGCCCAGCAGTATCCCGTCGGCTGGGGACCGAATCCGGCCCTGCCGGCACCCGAAAGGTCGCTGATACCGACCATCAACATCGCCGAGGCGGATGCATGGCCGCAAGGCACGCGCCCGACGCCGGCCGCCGGCCTGGCCGTCACCGCGTATGCGACCGGCCTCGACCATCCGCGCTGGCTGTACGTGCTGCCGAACGGCGACGTGCTCGTCGCCGAGAGTAACAAGCCCGGCAATGCGCCCAAGGAAAAAGGCATACGCGCCAAGGTGCAGGGACTGGCGCAGAAGAAGGCGGGCGCCGGCGTCGAGTCGCCCGACAAGATCATCCTGCTGCGCGGCTTCAAGCCGGACGGCACGGCCGATACGAAGACCACGTTCATGCAGGGCCTGACGTCGCCGTTCGGCATGACCCTCGTCGGCAACGACCTGTACGTCGCGAATGCCGACGCGCTGTGGAAATTCCCGTACAAATCGGGCGAGACGAGCATCACGGCCAAGGGCACCAAGGTGCTCGACCTCCCCGCGGGAATCAACCACCACTGGACGAAGAACGTCGTCGCCGCGCCCGACGGCAAGAAGTTGTACATCACGGTCGGCTCGAACAGCAACGTGGCCGAGAACGGCATGGAGATCGAAAAGGGCCGTGCCGCCATCTGGGAATACGACCTCGCCAGCGGCCAGTCGCGCATCTACGCGAGCGGCCTGCGCAATCCGAACGGCATGGACTTCCAGCCGCAGACGAAGGCCTTGTGGACCGTCGTCAACGAGCGCGACGAACTGGGCAACGACCTCGTACCGGACTACATGACGGCCGTGAAGGACGGCGCGTTCTACGGCTGGCCGTACAGCTATTACGGCCAGCACGTCGACACGCGCGTCAAGCCGCAGAACCCCGGCCTCGTCGCGAAGGCGATCCCGCCGGATTACGCGCTGGGCGCGCACACGGCCTCGCTGGGCCTGGCGTTCTACGACGGCGAGCTGCTGCCGCAGTTCAGGAACGGCGCGCTGATCGGTCAGCACGGCTCGTGGAACCGCAAGCCGTATTCCGGCTACAAGCTCGTGTTCGTGCCGTTCACCGACGGCAGGCCGAGCGGTCCGCCGCAGGATGTCCTGACGGGCTTCCTCGGCAAGGACGAGCACGCGTACGGGCGCCCGGTCGGGGTCGCGGTCGACCGGACCGGCGCCATCCTGCTGGCGGATGACGTCGGCAACATCGTCTGGCGGATCACTCCGGCCGCCACCAACCAGGGAGCAAAACAATGATCAAACGTAAGGGAAGCGCCGTCTGGAGCGGCGGACTGAAAGATGGCAAGGGCACCGTGTCCACGCAGAGCGGCGTCCTCGACCAGGCACAATACGGCTTCAACACGCGCTTCGAAAATGGCGCGGGCACGAATCCGGAAGAACTGCTGGCGGCCGCGCACGCCGGCTGCTTCACGATGGCCTTGTCCGCCCAGCTGGGCGAAGCCGGCATGACGGCGCAGAAGCTGGAGACGACTGCCACCGTGTCGCTCGACAAGGCCGACGGCGGCTTCGCGATCCCGGCCGTGCACCTGGAGCTCGTCGCCACGATTCCCGGCGCGAGCGAGGAAGCGTTCCAGGAAGCGGCGCGCAAGGCCAAGGAAGGGTGTCCGGTCTCGAAGCTGTTCAATGCCAACATCACGCTGGACGCGAAACTGCAAGCGTAAGCACACGGCGTGCCGCGCGCGGCACGCCTGCACGAATCCGCACGAGCGCATAAAATTCCCGTTTTCCCCCACGAACCAACAAGGACAACAATGCGCCTCCTGCACACCATGCTTCGCGTCGGCGACCTGCAGCGCTCCATCGATTTCTACACCAAGGTGCTCGGCATGAAACTGCTGCGCACGAGCGAAAATCCGGAATACAAATACACGCTGGCCTTCGTCGGCTACGGCAACAATCCGGACCATGCGGAACTCGAGCTGACCTATAACTGGGGCGTCGACAAGTACGACATGGGCTCGGCCTACGGCCACATCGCGATCTCGGCCGACGACATTTATCAAACCTGCGACCAGGTCCGCGCGGCCGGCGGCAACATCACGCGCGAGCCGGGCCCGGTCAAGGGCGGCACGACCGTGATCGCCTTCATCACCGATCCGGACGGCTACAAGGTCGAACTGATCGAGCGCGCCGACAATGCCGGCGGCGGCGGCCTCGGCAGCTAATCACCCACCCTGCTACAATCACCGCGCCCGTTTCGCGACGGGCGACAATTTAACTACGTCTTCGGGGCGGGGTGAAATTCCCCACCGGCGGTATGGCCATCACGATGGCCGAGCCCGCGAGCGCCTGCGGTTGCAGGGTCAGCAGACCTGGTGAGAAGCCAGGGCCGACGGTATAGTCCGGATGAAAGAAGATGTGCGTCATCATGTGTACGCTGTGCCGCCAGGCATGGGCGTGCGCGTCGTTTCGCTTTGCCCTGATGCGTTTTTCGCTTTGCACCTTTGTGTGCCAATTTTTTGCGAGGAGCGTCTCAATGACCACCCAAACTTTTACTCTGTATAGCGAGGATCTCGACGGCCGCATCGCCGCCGCACTCGATGCCACGCGCGCCGGCGTTCCGGTGATCCTGCTCGACGATTTCGACCGCGAGAACGAAGCGGACCTGATCGTCGCCGCCGAAAAACTGACCGTCGCTTCCATGGCGCTGATGATCCGCGAATGCAGCGGCATCGTGTGCCTGTGCCTGCCGGCCGACAAGGTCCGCGCGCTCGACCTGCCGCCGATGGCGGCGGACAACGGCAGCCGCTACGGCACGCCGTTCACGGTCTCGATCGAAGCGCGCGACGGCGTGACCACGGGCGTGTCCGCGGCGGACCGCGTGACGACGATCCGCGCGGCCATCGCGCCGGATGCGAAGCCGTCCGACCTCGTGCGTCCGGGCCACGTGTTCCCGCTGCGCGCCAACCCGGCCGGCGTGCTGGGCCGCAAGGGCCACACGGAAGGTTCCGTCGACCTGGCCGTGCTGGCCGGCCTGCAGCCGGCGGCCGTGTTGTGCGAGCTGATGAACGAGGACGGCACGATGATGCGCGGCGACGCCATCGAACGCTTCGCGCGCGAACGCGGCTTTCCGATCCTCACCATCGCCGAGCTGATCGCCTGGCGGTCGCGCAACGAGCAGCAAGCCGCGTAGACCGCCTCACTTCCTGGGCTTGAGCAACGCCAGGCCCTGGTTGGTGCGCACGACGATGTCGCCGTCGTCGGCCACCGCCAGCGCGTGCACGAGCACGAGGCCGGCCGGCGGCGCATGGAGGCGGTCGTTCAGGTCGACGAGGCCGTCCCTGCGGGTCCAGGACACGGCATGCGCCTCGGTGTCTGTCGCGGACGCACCGACGACGAGGCCGCTCGCATTGATCGCCTCCGCGGTCGAGAAATTGCCGCCCGGGAGAGCGCCGATGCTCGTCATGGTCGTGCCGTCGTGGACGAAGCCGCGGTTGCTGCCGTCGGCGGTTGCGGACATGCCGACGACGAGGCCCGCACCATTGATCGCAACGGCTTCCGCGCCGGCGCCGCCGAGCGTGCCGATGTCGCGGATCTTGCCCAGCTCGTACAGGAACGCCCCGATCGGCCCCTCGCCGTTGCGGAACCAGCCCGTGACCTGGCCGGCATCGTTGATGTCGACGGCGACGGAATTGCCGACCGGCGAGCCGAGATCGACCAACGGTCCACCCGTGCGGCTGTCGTACAGGAAGGCATGGAACCAGGCGTTGCCCGGGCCGTAAGAATAGCCCACGACCACGCCCAGGCTGTTCAGCCCGTTTCCGAACGAATTGCCGCCGAGCGAACCAAGGTCGTTCAGCTTCTTGCCGTCGTACAGGAACGCGTGGGTCTGCCCGGCGGCCGTCGCCGACCAGCCCGTGATCTGGCCGCAATGGGTGATCACGGTGCCTTCGGCATCGCTGCCGCCGAGCGTGCCCAGGTCGTGCATGGTGCCGTCGTACAGGAAGGCGTGCACGATGCCGGCCTTTGTCGTGGACCAGCCCGTCACATGGCCGCAGGCGTTCACAGCCATCGCCTGGGAGAAATCGCCGCCAAGCGTGCCCAACCCGATCGTCTTGCTGCCGTCGTAGAGGAATGCGTGCGCGACACCGTCCGCGCCGCGCGACGTGCCGGCGACGATGCCGCCGTTCGCGATGCCGCGGCGCGTGACCTCGCCATACGCGATGCCCGGCAGGCCGATCGGGATGACGTCGTAGGTGGGACCGTTGCCGACGGGCCCCGGCCCGGGCCCGCCCGGATTGCCGTGATGGTGGCCACCGCCACAGGCGGTCAGCGTCAGTGTGAATGCGAGCGCAGCGGCGGATGCGGATGCGCGGGAGAACGTGAACATGGCGACCTCGCTTTCGAATGGTTCACGCTTGAGTGTAGGAGTGCGTGTCGCGCGAGTTCGATGAATGAGGAGCTTGCTTGGGGCGTCTCAAGCGAGATTTCGAAGGGCAATAAAAAACGGCGCATCGAGCGCCGTCTTTTCAAACCGGGGTCAGAGCCCGTTTTCAGGAAATTGCCAAAATTCGGGCTCTGACCCCGGTGTTCAAGGCTGTTGCAGCAACGCGTTGATGGGCTGCAGGTCTTCCTCGCGCAGCGAACCCGCCGCGGCTTTCAGCTTCAGGCCGGCCAGGATCGTGTTGTAGCGCGCGCGGGCCAGGTCGGTGCGGGTCTGGTACAGCTGGCGCTGCGCGTTCAGCACGTCGATGTTGATACGCACGCCGACCTGGTAACCGAGCTTGTTCGATTCCAGCGCGGAATTGCTCGACACTTCGGCCGCTTCCAGCGCCTTCACTTGCGCGAGGCCGCTGTTCACGCCGAGGAAGGACTGGCGCGCCACCAGCGCGGCGTTGCGGCGGTTCGCTTCCAGGTCGTTGCGGGCCTTGTCTTCCAGCGCGATCGATTCGCGCACCTTGCTCGTCACGGCGAAGCCGCTGAAGATCGGGATGCTGTACTGGATGCCGATGGAGTTGTTGTTGGTCTTGCCCGACGAGGTCGTCTGGCCATTGACGTCGCGGTGCAGCGACGATGCGACGAGGTCCACGGTCGGATAGTGGCCGGCGCGGTTCTTCGAGATGTCGCGCTTGGCCGATTCCAATTGCAGCTGGGCCACGGTCACGGCGTAGTTCTGGTTCTCGGCGGCGGACACCCACTGGTCGACGTTGATCGGCTGCGGCGCCGTCAGGGACACGCCCGTGCGCAAGGTCGCCAGCGTGGACGGCGGTGTGCCGATGATGGCTTGCAGCGCCGTCTTCTTGGTTTCCAGATCGTTGACGGCAGCAATTTCTTGAGACACCACGAGGTCGTATGCGGCCTGGGCTTCATGGGTGTCGGTGATGGTCTGCGTGCCGACTTCGAAATTGCGCTTGGCGGAAGCCAGCTGCTCGGTCACGGCGACTTTTTGTGCGCGCGTGGATTCCAGCGTGTCCTGGGCGGCCAGCACGTCGAAATACGCTTGCGCGACGCGCGTGATCAGGTCCTGCTGGGCCTGGGCGAACTGTGCTTCGGAAATGGCTTGCGCCAGCTTGCTCTGCTGGTAGGTTTGCCAGCGGTCCCAGTGGAACAGCGGCTGCTGCAGGGTCACCTGGATTTCGTTGGTGCGCAGGTTGCTGCCGGGGGACGGTACGTTGTTCCACGGCGTGATGTCGGTATTGTTCTTCGTGATATCGCCATTGATGCCGACGGTCGGCAGCAGGCCGGCTCGCCCCTGGGTGATACGTTCGCGACCCGCCGCGGCGGACGCGCGGGCGCTGGCATACGTGGCGTCGTTCGCCAATGCCTGCTGGTACACCTGGATCAGATCGGCCGCCTGGGCATTGAGCGAAAACGCGCTGGCCAACAGTACGGCGATGAGGGGCTTCTGCATTACTTTCTCCGTCGGAGTCATCAATAGTTAAGGACGCAGAGTCAATACTTCGGCATCGAAGGGTCGACCTGCACGGCCCAGGCGTGTATCCCGCCTGTAAGGTTGGTAATGTTGCTGAATCCGTTGCGCTCCAGGAAGGCGGCCACCTGCATGCTGCGTGCGCCGTGGTGGCACACGCAGACGATGTCCTGGCCGTCGTCCAGCTCGCTCACGCGGATCGGAATCAGGTTCATCGGAATCTGGGTCGAGCCTTCGATATGGCAGGTCTCGAATTCCCAGTTTTCCCGAACGTCGAGCAGCAGCGGCTGCGGACGCGACGAGTCGGCCAGCCAGGCGGCCAACTCGGGGGCGGTAATGTGCTGCATGCGTCTGTCGCCTCTCAGAACTGGAAGTGCGACGGCACCGGGGCGCCCGTCAGGTAGCGCACGTTGGTCTCGAACACCTTGACCGTGCTGTACGCGTTGTCCCCGGTACGGGTGATGATGGCCGCTTCCATCACCGGTGCCTGGCCGACGATCGCGGCGATGCGGCCGCCCACCTTCACCTGCTTCAGGATCGCTTCCGGCAACACTTCCAGCGCGCCCGAAATCACGATCACGTCGTACGGCGCACCTTTTTCCCAGCCCTGGGCGCCGTTGCCGACTTCGACGGTCACGTTGTGCACGCCGGCATTGGCCAGGTTCTTCTTGGCCAGTTCCGCCGTTTCCGGATTGATTTCCACGGTGGTCACCTTGGCGGCGCGGTGCGCCAGCAGGGCGGCCATGTAACCCGAACCCGTACCGATTTCCAGCACGGTCTCGTGCTTCTTCACACCGGTTTCCTGCAGGATGCGCGCCTCGAACTTGGGCGCCAGCATGGCGTCACCGCCCGGCAGCGGGATCTCGACGTCGGCGAACGCCAGGTTCTGGTACGCCGCCGGCACGAACTGTTCGCGCTTGACGACGTGCAGCAGGTCGAGCACATCCTGGTCCAGCACGTTCCACGGACGGATCTGCTGTTCGATCATGTTGAAGCGGGCTTGTTCGATATTCATCTTTAGACTCGGTGGGAAAATAAATAATCCGATATTTTATCGTTGAACGGCTTCAGCAAACATATCTTAACGACATGGGGCTGAGTGCCAGCGGAAATTGCGACAGTCTGCAGTTTCCGGGGCATGAACCCCGGAAAACAGCGTCTTGACGTAGGAAAACGGGGTCAAACGGGAGGCGCGGCCGGCAGCAGGCCATGCAACGCCATGTCGAGGAAGGTGTCGAGGAAGGCCAGCGGCTCCAGCTCCGCGCGCGGGCACGGGCCGACCGAATGCTTCCAGATGATCAGGGTGAGCATCGGGGCGACGAGCACCTGGGTCATCGTATTGACGTCGATCTTGCGGAATTCGCCGCGCGCGATGCCCCGTTCGAGCATCGACGCCATCGCCTTGGTGCCGCGGGCGATGACTTCTTCCTGGTAAAAACGGGCCAGTTCCGGAAAATTGTCCGCTTCCGCCATGACGAGCTTGATGATGCCGGAGGCCTTGGTCGCGCCCAGCCGCTGCCACCAGGAGTGGATCAGCTGGCGCAGCAGGTCGGCGCTGTGGCCGTCGAATTCGGCGACGGACGCCTCCGCCTCGCCGATCACGGGCACGATATTGCTGCGCACGACGGCCTTGAACAACTCGTCCTTGTTCTCGTAATACAGGTACAAAGTGCCCTTCGACACGCCGGCGCGGCGCGCGACGTCTTCCAGGCGTGTGGCGGCGTAGCCACGCTCGACGAACAGGTCGATGGCCGCCTCCAGCAACTCCTGGGGCCGCGCGTCCTTACGGCGCTCCCAGCGCGGCTTGGTGTCAAAAGGGCATGGCATGCTTCTGTCCGACAACTAACTGTTGAGTCAGCAAATATAGACCTGGGGATTTGGCCAGTCAAGAACGGTGGCCTTCACCAGTAGTATACTGTCTGCTTGCCTGTCCCCGGTCTTTACATGCATATCCCGCCTTCTCCTGTTTCCTGCCGCCCCGGCTGCGGCGCCTGCTGCATCGCGCCGTCGATCACGTCCCCGATTCCAGGCATGCCAAACGGCAAGCCTGCTGGCGTGCGCTGCATGCAGTTGGACGAGCACAACGGCTGCAGGATTTTCGGGCAGCCGGACCGCCCCCGCGTCTGCGGCAGCCTGCCGCCATCGCGCGAGATGTGCGGCGACACGCGCGAGCAGGCGATGTTCTTCCTGGCCGAATTGGAGCGCTTGACGGCCTGACATTGCCTGCACGGTAACTCGACGGCAGCCCCCTTCCTCATGGTAAGCTTGCGGCCCGCGCAATATCTACCGCGCACGCGTCCCCAACCCTACCGAACCGCACACACCAATGGATATCATTCTCGCCCTGAAAGCGATCATCATGGGCCTCGTCGAGGGCTTCACCGAATTCCTGCCGATCTCGTCCACCGGACACCTGATCCTGGCCGGTAGTCTGATCAATTTCACGGGCGAAGTGGCCCAGGTGTTCGAAATCGCTATCCAGGCCGGCGCGATCCTGGCCGTGATGTGGGAATACCGTGCGCGCATCGGCGCCGTGCTGGGTGGCATCACGTCCGATCCGCGCCAGCAAAAGCTTGTCGTCAACCTGATCGTCGCGTTCCTGCCGGCGGCCGTGCTGGGCTTCCTGTTCAGCAAGGCGATCAAGGCGCACCTGTTCGCGCCGGTGCCCGTGGCCCTGGCGTTCATCGTCGGCGCGTTCGTGATCCTGTGGGCGGAGCGCCGCCACAAGGTGCTGCCGGGCGCGCACCGCGTCCAGACCGTGGACGACATGACCGTCGTCGACGCGTTCAAGGTCGGCTGCGCCCAGTGTTTCGCGCTGATCCCGGGCACGAGCCGTTCGGGTGCGACGATCATCGGCGGCATGCTGTTCGGCCTGTCGCGCACGGCCGCCACCGAATTCTCGTTCTTCCTCGCGATTCCCACGCTGCTGGCCGCGACCGTGTATTCCGTCTTCAAGGCGCGCCACGACCTGCACGCGTCCGACCTGCCGCTGTTCCTGATCGGCGGCGTGGCGGCGTTCATTTCCGCCTTCCTGTGCGTACGTTGGCTGTTGCGCTTCATCAGCACGCACGACTTCACGGGCTTCGCCTGGTACCGTATCGTATTCGGTGTGGTCGTGTTGATCACCGCCCATTTCGGCTGGGTGGTCTGGGCCGAATAATTCGAGAGCAGCAAGTACCATCATGACGAGCGACATCGAGCAACGCGCGCTGCAGATCCTGCAGACGGTCTTCGGCTACCCCGCCTTCCGCGGTCAGCAGGCCGACATCGTCGAGCACGTGGCGTCCGGCGGCGATGCGCTCGTGCTGATGCCCACGGGCGGCGGCAAATCGCTGTGCTACCAGATTCCCGCGCTGGTGCGCGACGGCGTCGGCGTCGTCGTCTCCCCGCTGATCGCGCTGATGCAGGACCAGGTCGACGCGCTGGCCGAAGTGGGCGTGCGCGCCGCCTTCCTGAACTCGACGCAGACGTTCGAAGAGACCCTGCGCATCGAACGCATGGTGCGTACCGGCGAGCTGGACCTCGTTTACGTGGCGCCCGAGCGCCTGATGACGCCGCGCTGCCTGGAATTGTTCGAGTCCGCGCACATCTCGCTGTTCGCCATCGACGAGGCGCACTGCGTGTCGCAATGGGGCCACGACTTCCGGCCCGAATACATCCGCCTGTCGATCCTGCACGAGCGCTTCCCGCACGTGCCGCGCATCGCACTGACGGCGACGGCCGACCAGCTCACGCGCGCGGAAATCGCCCAGCGCCTGCAGCTGGAAGAGGCGCGGCAGTTCGTGTCGTCGTTCGACCGTCCGAACATCCGCTATTCCATCGTCGAAAAAACGAACGGCCGCAAGCAGCTGCTCGACTTCATCTCGGCGGAACACCCGGGCGACTCGGGTATCGTCTACTGCCTGTCGCGAAAGAAGGTCGAGGAGACGGCGGAATTCCTGAACGAGAACGGCATCCGCGCCCTGCCCTACCACGCGGGCATGGAGTACTCGCTGCGGGCCGACAACCAGGCGCGCTTCCTGCGTGAAGACAACATCGTGATGGTGGCGACCATCGCGTTCGGCATGGGCATCGACAAGCCGGACGTGCGCTTCGTCTGCCACCTCGACCTGCCGAAATCGCTGGAAGGCTATTACCAGGAAACGGGCCGCGCGGGCCGCGACGGCCTGCCGTCCAATGCCTGGATGGCTTACGGATTGCAGGACGTCGTGCTGCAGCGCCGGATGATCGACGAGTCCGAGGCCGACGAGAATTTCAAGCGCGTGCTGTCGTCGAAGCTCGACGCGATGCTGGGCCTGTGCGAGACGCTCAGCTGCCGGCGCATGCGCCTGCTCGAATACTTCGGCGAACGCTCCGGCCCGTGCGGCAACTGCGACACGTGCCTGATCCCGCCGACGTCGTTCGACGCGACGGTGCCCGTGCAAAAGCTGCTGTCGGCCATCTACCGCGTCGACCAGCGCTTCGCGGCGGGCCACGTGATCGACGTGCTGCGCGGCGTGAGTTCCGAGCGCATCGTCCAGTGGCACCACGACAAGCTGACCGTGTTCGGCGTGGGCGCCGAGCGCGGCGAGCAGGAATGGCGCGCCATCGTGCGCCAGACGATCGCCCTCGGCCTCGTCACCGTCGACCACGACGCGTTCAGTTCACTCAAGTTGACGGAAGCGGCGCGGCCCGTGCTGAAAGGCGAGCAGAAAGTGCAGCTGCGCCAGTACCAGAAGCCCGTGAAACCCAAGCGCACGTCGACGCCGCGCGGCAGCTACGAGGAAGTCGAGCTGTCGACATCGGAACAGGCGATCTTCGACAAGCTGCGCTGGTGGCGCGTGGAGACGGCGCGCGCGCACGGCGTGCCCGCGTACGTCGTGTTCCAGGACGCCACCCTGCGCGAGATCGCCAAGGTCAAGCCGGTGTCGCTCGACCAGTTGCGCGGCGTCTCGGGCGTCGGCGAGAAGAAGCTGACGTCCTACGGCGACGAGATCGTCGGGATCATCAGCGAGATGGTCTGAACCCCGTTACTTCTTCGTGAACACCAGGTCCCACACACCGTGGCCCAGTTTCAGGCCGCGGTTCTCGAACTTGGTCAGCGGCCGGTACGACGGCTTTTCCGCATAGCCCTCGGCCGTGTTCTGCAGCGCCGGCTCGTTGCCCAGCACTTCCAGCATCTGCACCGCGTAATCTTCCCAGTCCGTCGCGCAATGGATGTAACCGCCCTGCGCCAGCTTCTGGCACAGCAGTTGCACGAACGGCGGCTGGATCAGGCGGCGCTTGTTGTGGCGGGCCTTGTGCCACGGGTCGGGGAAGAAGATGTGCACGCCCGCCAGCGAACCGTCGGCGATCATGTTGTTCAGCACCTCGACGGCATCGTGCTGGATGAGGCGCAGGTTCTGGATGTCCTGTTCGCCGGCCAGTTTCAGCAGGCTGCCCACGCCCGGCGTGTGCACTTCGACGCCGACGAAATCCTTGTCCGGCATCGCCTTCGCGATGTGCGCCGTCGTGTCGCCCATGCCGAAGCCGATCTCCAGGATCAGCGGCGCGGTGCGGCCGAACGGGGCGTGGAAATCGAATTGGGCCTTGCGGTACTCGATCAGGTAATGCGGACCATACGCTTCCAGCGCGCGCGCCTGGCCGGTCGACAGGCGGCCGGCGCGGGTGACGAAGCTGCGGATGCGGCGTTCGGTCGGGTCGTAGAGCATGGCGCGGCCCTGCTCGTTGGTAGGCGTATCGGAAGACATGGGGATGAGATGAAGTGATGAAAAAACGGGCGCTATTATAACCCGGCGCTTTGGTGCGCCGATCTCGGACATAATGCACCTGTTGCAACCAGGAGCCACCGATGCGCCAGCAGACCCACTCTATCGCCACCGAAGACAACGTCGCCGCCTACCGCCTGACCTCCTTCCACTACGGCACGCAAGGCAGCGGCAGGAAGGTCTACATCCAGGCCTCGCTCCATGCGGACGAGGTGCCCGCGATGCTCGTCGCGCACGTGCTGCGCCGTGAGCTCGACCGGCTGGATGCGGAGAACAAGGTCACCGGCGAGATCATCCTGGTGCCGGCCGCGAATCCGATCGGGCTGTCGCAGGTGATCCACGGCGCGCCGTTCGGGCGCTTCGACCTCGCCACCGGCACCAATTTCAACCGCTCGTACCGGCACGTGGCCGCGGCGTTGAAGACGTCGCTGCAGGACAAGCTCGGCGCGGATCCCGCCGCCAACGCGGCCCTCGTGCGCGAGCACGCGCGCCGCGAGGTGGCCGCATGGCTGCCATCGAGCGCGACGGAAGAGCTCAAGAAGGCGCTGCTGGGCATGGCGATCGACGCCGACATCATGCTCGACCTCCACTGCGACAACGAGGCCGTGCTGCACATGTACACCGGCACGCCGCTGGCCGGGCGCGTGAAACCGCTGGCGGCGCTGATGGGCGCGTACGCCGTGCTGCTGGCGACGGAATCCGGCGGCGAGCCGTTCGACGAAGCGTGCAGCCGCGTGTGGTGGGAACTGGCGGAACACTTCGGCGACCGCTTCCCGATCCCGCTGGGCTGCGTGGGCGTGACGGTCGAGCTGCGCGGCGAGAACGACGTGCGCTACGACCTGGCCGAACGGGACGCGCACGCGCTGCTGCAATACCTGGCGCGCGAAGGCGTCGTCGACCTGCCCGTCGAGCCGCTGCCGGCGCCGCTGTGCGAACCGACGCCGCTGGAGGGCGTGGAACCGCTGCACGCGCCGCATGCGGGCGTGCTCGTGTTCCTGAAAAAGCTGGGCGACCCGGTGCAGGCGGGCGATGCCGTCGCCGACATCGTCGATCCGGTCAGCGGCAGGACGACGACCCTGCGGCCCACGCAGTCGGGCGTGCTGTTCGCCAGCACGGCGCACCGGCACCTGCTGCGCGGGATGCATGTCTGTAAGATCGCGGGGGCACAGGCGTGGCGGACGGGGAGTTTGTTGGGCGCATGAACCGTCATTCCCGCGAAAGCGGGAATCCATGCTGAGCCTCAGAATTCCGTACATCGGAAGCGCCGCAATATGTCTGACGGCCTGACTTCGGAAACTCAGCATGGGTCCCCGCCTCCGCGGGGACGACGTCAGGCGGCCAGCGCTTCCTTGAACAGGTAACGCTGCTCCAGCAGCGGCGCGATCCCCGCCGCCGGCAGCGGCCTCGCAACAAAATACCCCTGCACCTCGTTGCACTTCAGCGCCCGCAGGATCTGCAGCTGTTCCTCGTTCTCGACGCCTTCCGCCACCACCTCCATCCCGAGCGCGTGCGCCATCGACACGATCGCCTGGAAGAACACGGTGCCTTCGCGCGAGCGTCCCAGTTCGGCCGTGAACGAGCGGTCGACCTTCAGCACGTCCATCTTCATGCGCTGCAACTGCGACAGCGACGAGTAGCCGGTGCCGAAATCGTCGACGTGCAGCTTGACGCCCAGCGCGCGGATCGCGGCCAGTTCGGCGAGGATCTCGGCCTGGTCGCCCATCATCGCGGACTCCGTGATCTCCACTTCGAGCAGGCCGGCCGGCACGGCGTGGCGGGCCAGCGCGTCTTCGAGCTCGCGCTGCACGCTGCCGCGCAGGAACTGCTTCGGCGAGACGTTGATCGACACCGGCACCGGCACGGCGCCGTACGCGCGCCAGGCCGCGAGCTGGGCGCAAGCCTGGTCGATGACGATGGCGCCGATCGGCACGATCAGGCCGCTGGATTCGGCGAGCGGGATGAATTCGTCCGGGCGGATCATGCCCAGCTGCGGATGCTCCCAGCGCAGCAGCGCTTCCATGCTCAGGAGCTCGCCCGTGCGCGTGTCCACGCGCGGCTGGTAGTGCAGCACGAACTGGCGCTTGTCGATCGCTTCCAGCAGGCGCTGGCGCAGCTGGGTGCGCGTCTTGAGGATGTTCGATTGCGCGGGGTCGAAGAAGCGGTACTGGCCCTTGCCCTCGGCCTTGCCCGCGTACATGGCGATGTCGCCGTGGCGGATCAGCGTGGCCGCATCGAGGCCGTCGCGCGGGTACACGGCGATGCCGACCGAGGCGCCGATCATGTGCTGGTCGTCGGCGATCGGGAACGGTTTACTGAAGGCTTCGACGATGCGCGTGGCGACGATGGCCACCTGCTGGTCGCTGTCGAAAGGGCTCAGCAGGACGACGAATTCATCCCCGCCGAAACGCGCCACGCTGTCGCCCGGACGCAGTTGCGACAGCAGGCGCTCGGCCGCCAGCTGGAGCAGGCGGTCGCCGACGGCGTGGCCGTGCGTATCGTTGACCTGCTTGAATTCGTCGAGGTCGATGAACAGCAGCGCCGCGCCATGATCGCCGTCCTCGGCGCGCGCCAGCGCGACCGGCACGAAGTTCAGGAACCAGTGGCGGTTCGGCAGGCCGGTGAGGCTGTCCTCGTTCGCGAGGCGCGCGAGCTGGGATTCGTGTTCCTTGCGCTCGCTGATGTCCTGCAAGGTGACGGCGAGGTTGTCGCCCACGCGCACGATGCGGCGATGGCCCCAGCGGATGTTCAGCCGGTTGTTGTCGGGCATGCGCCGGTCTTCCTGGTGGAAGCCGACGGCCAGCGCCGTGCGGTAGTTGGCGACCAGTTCGTCGAAGGACTTCCCGTGGTGGACCGCGGAGATCAGGCTGCCGACGAGCTGCGCGCGCGTGCTGCCGTAGAAGAAGGCGCCGCGTTCGTTGCAGTCGACGATGCGGAAGTCGACCGTCTGGCCCTTGCGGTCGCGCACCGGCGCGACCATGTAGAAGCCGTCGTTGCCGCTCTCGGTGGCCGTGCGGTAGGCGCGCTGGATCTCGGCCCGCTCGCGCGCCCGCGCCGACGCGCGCAGCGACAGCATGCTCGCCCCCAGCGCCAGCATGGTCAGCACGGCGGTCGCCACCAGCGTGTGGTTGCGGCTGTCCGTCCAGTAGGCGTCGGCCGCTTCCAGCACGGCCGTATGCGACAGCGCGACGAGGGCCACGAGCGGATACGCGCCGGAGCGGCGCCAGCCCAGCACGCGCGGCTCGCCGTCGGCAAAGCCGCCCTGCCCGTCGACCAGCTGCACGCCGCGCGCCACCGGCCAGCGGTCGGCGTTCGCGGGCAGCAGCGAGGCGGCGCCCATCGAGCGCACGATGCCGCTGGCGTCCTGCTCGACGCGCAAGGCATTGTCGGTGCCGACGAGCGCCAGCAGGCTGCCCGGCCCCAGCGTGGGCGAGCTGACGAACGATGTGAAATATGCGGCGTCGACGGCCATCAGCAGCACGCCGTCGAAGCCGTCGTCCTGCGTGTCGAGCCGGCGTGTGAAGAGAATGGTTCCACGGGCTTCGTCCAGTTCCGGCGGCGGCGTGCCGATGCGCAGCGCGGTCGAGATGGCGTTGCGGTGCTGGATGAAGAAGTCGGCCCGGGACAGATCCAGCCCGCGCGCGTGGATGCGGCTCGAGGAGCGGACCGCGCCGTCCGGCCCGATCACGCTCACGTTGACGAAGGCGGCGTCGGTGAACATGCCGTCGCGGCGCATGTTCTCGATCAGGCTGCGGTCGCGCGCGTGCTCCCAGCTGTGCTTGAGCTGCATGGTGATCTGGTCGACCTGGGCGACCGAGCGGGTGACGTACTGCTCGTAGGCTTCGGCATACGCGTCGGCCTCCTTGAACGCCTGCTCCTCGGCGCGCCGGCGTTCGGCGCCGGCGTGCAGGATGGTGGCGGTCCAGAGGGCGGCACAGACGAGCAGGGCCAGCGCGGGCCACAGCAGCGCGAGGAATCGGTGGGTGCGCGGGGCGGTGTGCGCACTGGACTTGGACATGCGGGTTCCGTCAGAAGGCGTGCGGGGATGCACGCTCAGTTACTGTTCAGCAACTCGCAGTGTAAGAAAAGAAAGTGACGGGATGATGACAAGGCCGCGCGTCAGGCCGGCGTGCCCTTCGCCAGCGCCTGCGCCAGCGCATCCACGTCGGCCGGCTTCACGAAGTGGTAATGGAAGCCCGCGGCCTTCGATGCGTCGCGGTCCTGCTGCTGGCCATAGCCCGTGAGCGCGATGAACAGCGCCCCGGCCGCACGCGGCAGCGCGCGGATCTGGCGCGCCAGTTCGTGGCCGTCCATGCCCGGCAGGCCGATGTCGAGGACGAACGCGTCGAAGGACCGATCGCGCGCGCAGGCGAGCGCCTGCAGCGGGTCGTATTCGATGGACGCCTCGTGGCCCAGCACCTCCAGCAGCATGGCCACCGTCTGGGCGGCGTCGGCGTTGTCGTCGACGACGAGCACGCGCCGCACGCCCGGCTGGGCCGCCGCTGCGCCGGCAGCGTCCCGGACCGCGGGCGCCGGGCCCGCATGCGGCGGCCTGGCCGTCGACGCGGCCCCCTTGTCCGGGTCCACGCCCTGCGTCGCCGCCTGCCCGCCATGCCGCTCGAGGAGACTGATCTCCTGCGGCTCTTCGATGGTGTCGTACATATGTTCGTCCCCGTTTTTCGCCCGCGTTGACTATGGTACGAAAATACGCCGCCCCGGCGCGCAACCTACGCAGGAGGGCATGCACTCAGGATAACGCTCCTTGTTCCGCGCGGCAATACGCGCACGCAAGAACGTTCAACGCCGCGCTTCCGCCCGGGCCAGCACCTCGTTGACCTCGTTCAGGTCGGCCGGCTTGACGAGGTAATGGTCGAAGCCGGCCTGTTGGGCTTCCTCGCGGTCCTGGTTCTGGCCGTAGCCGGTCAGGGCGACGAGCGTGGCGCCTGCGTTCTCGGGCTGGGCGCGCAGGCGCCGCGCCAGTTCGTAGCCGTCCATGTCGGGCAGGCCGATGTCGAGCAGCAGGACGTCCGGATGCTCGTTTCTCGCCCGCGCCAGCGCGCCGCGCGCATCGAATTCGACGCTGACCGCGTGGCCCTGCACTTCGAGCAGCGCGGCCAGCATCTGGGCCGCGTCGGCATTGTCGTCGACGACCAGCACGCGCAGGTTGCCATTGTCCGGCGCCGCGCCCGCCGCGGCCCCGCCGCCATCGTTGGCCGCGTCCGCCGGCGCGCGCGCCGCGCACGGCAGGCAGATCGAGAACTCGCTGCCCTGTCCCAGGCCCTCGCTACTGGCATGCACGGTGCCGCCGTGCAGCGCGACGAGGCTTTTCACCAGCGCCAGGCCGATCCCGAGCCCGCCCTGCGACCGGTCGGGCGTGCGCTCGGCCTGCGTGAACAGGTCGAAGATGTACGGCAGGACTTCCGGCGCGATGCCGACGCCGTTGTCGCGCACGGACACGGTCACCTGCTCGTCGCCCACGGTCACGGCCAGCACGATGCGGCCGCCCGGCGCCGTGTACTTGGTGGCGTTGTTGAGGATGTTCGAGATGACCTGCACGAGGCGCGTGCGGTCGCCCGTCACGTGCGCCGGCTGGCCCGACAGCTGCAGGGTCAGCGCATGGCGGCGCGCATCGATCAGCGGCCGCACCTGCTCGACGGCCGCGGACACGATCACGTTCAGGTCCAGCTCGTCCTTCTCCAGCGTGACGAGGCCGCGCGTGACACGCGAGACGTCCAGCAGGTCGTTGACGAGGTCCGTCATGTGCTCGGCCTGGCGCACGATGATCTCGCTGGCGTTGGCCACGCTCTTGGCGTCCAGCCGGCCGAGCTTCAGCAGCTGGGCCGCCGTCATGATGGGCGCGAGCGGATTGCGCAGCTCGTGCGCCAGCATCGCGAGGAACTGGTCCTTCTGGCGGTTGGCGGCGCGCAGCTCGTCCTCGACGAGCTTGCGGTCGGTGACGTCGCTGCCTTCCACGAAGATGCCGCTGACGGCGCCGTTCTCGTCGCGGATCGGCTGGTAGACGAAGTCGATGTAGCGTTCTTCCAGCGGCCCTTCCGGTTCGCGCTGCAGGCGCACGGGCAGCGCGTGGCCGACGAACGGCTCGCCCGTCGCGTACACGCGGTCGAGCAGTTCGAGGAAGCCCTGGCCGACGATTTCCGGCAGCGCATCGCGCGCGCGCTTGCCGACGATCGGGCGGTGGCCGACCAGCTGCATGTACGACTGGTTCGTGAGCTCGAACACGTGCTCGGGGCCGCGCAGCACGGCCATGATCCCCGGCGCCTGCGAGAACAGGCCGCGCAGCCGCTCGTTCTCCTCGTTGCGGTATTTCTCGGCCAGCACCTGGTCGGTGACCTCGACGCACGCGCAATACATGCCGGCGATGGCCCCGTTCTCGTCGCGCACGGGCGAATACGAGAACGTGAACCAGGTCGGCTCGTCGTAGCCGTGGCGGTTCATGACGAGGTACAGGCGGTCGGCATACGTCGCCTCGCCGCGCAGCGCGCGTTCGATCAGCGGGTTGATGTCGTGCCAGATCTCGGCCCAGATGTCGTGGAAGCGCCCGCCCAGCGCGGCCGGATGCTTGTCGCCCAGGATCTCGCGATACGGATCGTTGTACAGGAATGCGAGTTCCTTCCCCCAGGCGACGAACATGGGGAATTTCGAGTTCAGCATCAGCCCGACGACCGTGCGCAGCGCCTGCGGCCACGTGCGCGGATGGCCCAGCGGCGACGTGGACCAGTCGTGCGCACGCATCATCGCGCCCACTTCGCCGCCGCCGCTCAGGAACATCAGGGCGCCGGCATGGTTTTCGTCAGACTGTTGTCTGTTTTCTTGCATGATTGACACTGGTTGAAGCAACAACGCCAGTGTGCCATAAGGGCTTGCCGCAGGGCGCGCGCAGCGGTCGTTATGGATCGGGGGAGGGATCGAAGCATGGAGCGGGTGAAGGGAATCGAACCCTCGTCGTAAGCTTGGGAAGCTTCTGCTCTACCATTGAGCTACACCCGCGTTGCCCGCATTCTACGCCCGTTCCAGCCAATTTGACAATTCATCATGACATTGATCAGGATCGAACGCAGCTGACCTTAGACATTTTTCGGCATGAGCTTGTGTCGAAAAATTCGTTGAGCCTTCCATGGATGGGCTCGTATATTGAACACTCGTCCATCAGCACAGCGGAGGCACCGTGAGGCCAATTCTTTCCGACCAACACCGCCTCCGGGAGCACGACTGATGGCCGACTTCGACATCGGCGCGATCGTGCGCGACCTGAACGAGGCGCGCCGCCAATGGCGCCAGGCGCATCGTCCGGCCGGCGAAGTGCGCGGCATCGAGTTTCCGTCGCGCGACGCGCTGGCGACCATCGTCGGGCAGTTGAAAGGCGTGCTGTTTCCGCTGCGCCTGGGCCCGCCCGACCTGCGCCAGGAAAGCGAGGATTTCCACGTCGCGCACTCGCTCGACACCGCCCTGCACGCGCTGCTGCGCCAGGTCCGCATCGAGCTGCGTTACAGCGCCGCGCTGCGCCACCTGACCCATACCGACATCGAGCCGCAGGCGCTCGAGGCCACCCGCGCGTTCGGCGCCGCGCTGCCCGGCATCCGCACCCTGCTCGACAGCGACGTGATCGCCGCCTTCCAGGGCGACCCGGCCGCACGCAGCGTCGACGAAGTGCTGCTGTGCTATCCGGGCATCCACGCGATGATCCATTACCGCCTCGCGCATTGTCTGTACGGGCTCGGCCTGCCGCTGCTCGCACGCATCATCGCCGAGCAGGCGCATGCGGAAACGGGCATCGACATCCATCCGGGCGCGACGATCGGTGCCGGCTTCTTCATCGACCATGGCACGGGCGTCGTGATCGGCGAGACGGCCGTCATCGGCCAGCGCGTGCGCCTGTACCAGGCCGTCACGCTGGGCGCGAAGCGCTTCCCCGCGAATGTCGACGGCACCTTGCAGAAGGGCTTGCCGCGCCATCCCGTCGTCGAGGACGACGTCGTCATCTATGCGGGCGCCACCGTGCTGGGCCGCATCACGATCGGCAAGGGCGCCGTCATCGGGGGCAATGTCTGGCTGACGCACGACGTGCCGGCGGGTGCCCGCGTGGCCCAGGCCGCATCGCGCGAGGACGACCTGGGCGCATCGGACATATCGGGCGAGTCGGCTTAGTTACCTCGGACTTTCGACGACGTAACCCCTGGCCTGCAGGCCGGCCAGGTAGCTCGTCGGGCCGAGGATGTCCTGGATCTCCAGCACGGCGAAGGTGATGGCGTTACTGGCCAGCGCATTCTCCGCCGCCTTCAGCCAGGAGGTGCGCAGGCGCTGGCGCACCTGGCGCAGGGCCGCGGCGTCCTTCGCGATCGAGCTGTTCATGACGGCGTCCAGGCATGCATCCCGCCGCTCCGCGAAGTTCAGGCCGCGGATCTCGCCGATGTCGCCGTTGGCCCAGGCATTCGCGCGCACGCGCATCGTTTCGAGATCGGTGTCCAGGGTGTCGAGCGTCTTCGTGAAGCAGACGAGGTCGTCCACCTGCGAATTCTTGAAGTCGCGCACGAGCTTGCGCGGGTCGTCGACCATCACGTCATAGCCCGAGTCGGTCATTTTGACCTTGTTCTTTTTCGCGACGTCCTCGATCTTGCCGAGCACTTCGCTCCCATAGCTCAGGCCGCTTTTCTTGAGGCCGGCGAGCAGCAGTTCCTCGCCCGCGAAGACGGGCCGGTAATGCTCGATGCCGTCGTCTTCGCCGACGTACTTGGCCTTCAGCACCGTCCAGTGCGCGTAGACGTCGGCCGGGACCACGTCATGCAGCACCGCATCGTCCGGATTGCGCTTGATGCCGATGAGGCTGGGCAAGGCCGTCAATCCGCTGAAGAAACCGATGTGGGCTTTCGCGACGGGCGGCATCAGGACTTCCTGCGACTTCGCCACGAGGCGCTCGACGCGCGACGCATCCCATTCCATCTTCCGCGGCAGCGGAGAATAGGTGCCGAAGACCCACATCACGTGCGTTCCCTTCGACACCTTCCACACGCCGGGGCCGGGACGGCGGCCTTCGATGACGACCGTCGCGGGAACGCCGTCGGCGGGTTGCGCGGTCTGGCCCACGCTCTGCGCGAACGCCGGAGGGACCAGCAGAGCCAACGAGAACACATACCCGTTGATTGTCTTCGTCATGGCGTGTTCCTTATTTCGGGCTCTCGACCGTATAGCCTTGCGCCTGCAGGTCGGCCAGGTAGCTCTGCGGACCGATGACGTTCTTCATCGGCAGGAGCGCAAATGTCGCCGTGTTATCGGCCAATGCCTTCTCGGCCGCCTTCATCCAGTTGGCACGGATGCGCTCGGGAAGATGCTGGAATGCGGGAGCGTTCTTGGCGAACTGGCTGTTGAAGATGGCGTCGTTGCACGCCTTGTCGCGCTCGGCATAATCGAGGCTCGACATCTCGGCGATATTGCCATTGGCCCAGGCGTTCGCGCGCACGCGCATGGCGTCGATATCGCCTTCCAGCCGTTCCAGGGTCTTGGTGAAGCACGCCACGTCTTCCACCTGCGACTTCTTGAATTCCTTCATCAGCGCACGGGGATCGTCGACGTCCATGCTGAGCGTCGTCGACGTGATCTTGACCTTGTTGTGCTTGGCCGCCTTTTCGATCTGCTCTTCCACGCCGGTATTCTGGGTCAGGCCGCTTTTCGACAAGCCCTTGCTCAGCAGCGTGTCGGCGACGAAGATCGGGCGGCGCCGCTCGATGCCGTCGTCATCGCCGATATACTTGCCCTTCAATACCTGCCAACGCGCATACACGTCCGCCGGGAGCACGTCGTGCAGCGTGGCGCCGTCCGGATTCTTGTCGATGCCGATCGCGGTCGGCAGCAGCGTCAGGCCCCGGAAGAAGCCGACCTCCATGCGGGCCCCCGGCCGCGTCAGCACTTCCTGCGACTTGCCGACAAGACGCTCCACGCGCGCCGCATCCCACTCCATCTTTTGCGGCAGCGGGGAATACACGCCGAACACCCACATCACGTGGTCGCCCTTCGAGACTTTCCAGACGCCGGGACCGGGCCGGCGGCCTTCGACCACGACGGTCGCGGGGACGGTGTCAAGGGCCTCGACGGCGGCGGGCGCGGGTTCAGGCTCGGGCGTGGTCTGGGCCAGGACCGGCAGGGTCAGGAAACTCAGGTAAAGCGCACATGCATACCGTTTGCTCATCGGGCATCCCATCGTTGTTGTTGTGTGCGCAAAAGCTTAGCGCCACCGATGAGCTTAGCCTATCAAGGCAACGAAGTGTTACAACTTTGACATGCATATGTCGCAACAGCAACGTTCACGCGTCCGGTACGTCGCCCGGGCGATCCAGGAGCTCGTGCGCCAGCTTGAGGCCCTCGACCATCGTGTTAAAGGCCTCGCGCTTCGCGTCCTCGCCCGGCACGCGCAGAACATACGACGGGTGGTATGTCGTGACGACCCAGTGCCCTTCGTGGCGCAGCGGTTTGCCGAGGGAATTCTTGAGCGTGACGTTGGCCGTGCGCAGCACCGACTTCAACGCCGTGGCGCCGAGGGCCACGATGACGGTCGGCTTGACGCTCGCCAGTTCCTTGTCGAGCCAGTAGTAGCAGGCCTCGATTTCGCGCTGGGCCGGCGTCTTGTGCAGGCGCCGCTTGCCGCGCGGCTCCCATTTGAAATGCTTGACGGCGTTGGTGACGTAGATCGTGTCGCGGTCGACGCCGGCCGCCTCGCACACGCGGTCCAGCAGCTTGCCGGCCGGGCCGACGAACGGCTGCCCCGCCAGGTCTTCCTGGTCGCCCGGCTGCTCGCCGACGAACATGATCTTCGCGCGCCTGGGTCCCTCGCCGCCCACGGCCTGCGTCGCGAACTGCCACAGCTCGCAGCGCCGGCATTCGTCCAGTTTCGACGGCTGCTGGCGTTCCGGCTGCGCGTCCTCGGGGGCGATCGGGATCGTCGTGCCCTTGCGCTGGCCGACGGCCTCGTACTGCCCCACCTTGCGCGCGCCCAGCGCCGCCTCGCTGACCATGTGCGGCACGATCTTCGCCTCCGGCAAATTCTTCCACCGGTCCGACTGGATATGCTGGTGCATCACGTTCGTGTTCAGGCGGGCCGGATTGAACACGCTGCGGTAGTACGTCAGCCACAGGGCTTCACCGGTGTCTTCGAGGTCGGCCGCATCGCGCACCAACGGTCCGGTATTGTGCAGCGTATGGCCGTCCCACAGGACGCTCGCCTCGGGCGTGGCGATCATCCAGCTGACCTTGCCCATGCGCGAGACAAAATGGTCGGCCACCTGGGGCAGCACGTCGTGGCGCGGCTCGTACCAGGCGACGAAGCGCGGCGGGCCGGCTTCTTCCGGGCGCTCGCGGAAGCGGATGTAGGCATGCATGTCGTGTTCCTCGCGGCGGACCGCCTTCACCATCGCATTCAGCCGGGCACCGTCCTCGTCGGCCGGCGACTGCACGTCGTGCTCGCCCTGCTGCCAGCGCCAGATCACGCGGTACAGGAAGGCCCAGCGGTCCGGCACGCGGCAGCAGGCGGCCGACTGCAACATCTCCATCAACGAGCGCGGGATGTGCGGCGCGGGCCTCAGTGGCTCATTCTTTGGCTCGTCCGGCGGCGGTATGGAAGGATTATGCGGTGCCTCGGCGGCGGCCGGCGCACCCGTGAACAGGTCGCTGCCCGCCAGCAGGTCGCCCATATGCGGCACGCCCCACGTCACCTGGTCGGGCGGGATGCCGTGGACGAGCAGCTCGCGCGCGGCCTCGCGCCACTCGGCGAACGTCTCGACCTGCACCGGCTGCCCTGTCCGGACCAGCGCATCCGCCGCCATCACGCCGCCCGCAGTTCCGGCCACAAATTCATCTGCTGGGGGGCGTCGGCCAGGTTACGCCGCAGCAGGTCGGACGACGCGGTGCCCTGCGCCGGCTTGTAGTCCGCCGTGATCACGAAGGGCGCCAGCTTTTTCAGGCTGCAGCGCAGGCGCGACAGGTCTTCCCAGCGGATGCGCCGCAGCCGCCGCAGGTCGATCAGGCGCTTGGCCGTGCGCAGCCCGATGCCCGGCACGCGCGCGATCATGGTCTCGTCCGCGCGGTTCAGGTCGAGCGGGAAGTGGTCGCGGTTCGCGAGCGCCCAGCCCAGCTTCGGGTCGATGTCCAGCGCCAGGTTCCCGGCCGTGGGCATCAGCTCCTTCGCCGTAAAACCATAGCCGCGCAGCAGGAAGTCGGCCTGGTATAAACGGTGTTCGCGCAGCAGCGGCGGCGGCGCGGACGGCACGCTGGACGGGCTGTGCGGGATCGGGCTGAACGCCGAGTAGTACACGCGTTTCAGTTTATAACTGCCGTACAGCGTCTGCGCGGTATTCAGGATCGTCTGGTCGTCGCTGGCGTCCGCGCCGACGATCATCTGCGTGCTCTGCCCCGCCGGCGCGAACGTGGGCGCCTTGGGGTGGTCGTCCTTTTCGTCCAGCTTCGTGCGGATGGAACCCATCGCCAGCTTGATCGTGTGGACGCTTTTTTCCGGCGCGAGCTTCGTCACGCTGTCCTGCGTGGGCAGCTCGATGTTCACCGACAGGCGGTCGGCATAGCGGCCCGCCAGTTCGATGAGGCGCGGGTCGGCGTCCGGGATCGTTTTCAAATGGATGTAGCCGCGGAACTGGTGCTCTTCGCGCAGGCGGCGCGCGACCTCGACCAGCTGCTCCATCGTGTAGTCGCTCGACTGGATGATGCCGGAGCTGAGGAACAGGCCGTCGACGTAGTTGCGCAGATAAAAATCGTGCGTGAGCTTCACGACCTCGTCGACGGAAAAACGGGCGCGCGGCACGTTCGACGTGCGCCGGTTCACGCAGTACTGGCAATCGTAGACGCAGAAGTTCGTCAGCAGGATCTTCAGCAGCGACACGCAGCGTCCGTCCGGCGTATAGCTGTGGCAGATGCCCATGCCGTTCGTCGCACCCAGCCCGTCCTTGTCGACGGAATCGCGCCTGGGCGCGCCGCTGCTGGCGCAGGAGGCATCGTACTTGGCCGCGTCGGCCAGGATCTCGAGCTTGTCTTTGAGTTCCATCGGGCGATAAATACTGTATATATGAACAGTATATCGCGAATCGTCCCTGCCGTGCCGTGCGCGAACGCACTGTGGTGCGGTTTGCGCTAGATCAATGTGAGTACCGCTGATGGTGGTTTCACAGTGGTAAGATCAGTGGATTGTTACATGCTTCGGCCAGGATTCACCATGTCTGTACAGTTTCGCAACAACGTTCACGTGACGGGCTCGGGGCCGGTCACCATGGTGTTCGTGCACGGTTTCGGTTGCGACCAGGCCATGTGGCGCTTCCTGGCGCCGGCGTTCGCGGAGCGCTTCCGCGTCGTGCTGTACGACCTCACGGGCAGCGGCCGCTCCGACTGGGAAGCCTACGACCGCGCGAAGTACGCCAGCCTGCAGGGCCACGTGACGGACCTGCTGGACGTGCTCGACGCCTGCGCGGCCGGTCCGACCATCGTCGTCGGGCACTCGGTCGGCGCGTCGATCGGGCTGCTGGCGACGGTGGCGGCGCCGGAGCGCTTCCTGGCCCAGGTCCTCGTCGGACCGTCGCCCTGCTACATCAACGACGGTGACTACATCGGCGGCTTCAACCGCGAGGACATCGACGGCCTGCTGCAGGCGATGGAGACGAACTTCCTCGACTGGTCGCGCAAGATGGCGCCCGCGATCATGGGCGCGCCCAATCGTCCGGAACTGGGCGCGGAACTGACGCGCAGCTTCTGCCGCAACGATCCCGCCATCGCCAAGCATTTCGCGCGCGTGACCTTCCAGGCCGACATCCGCACCGAGGTGGCACGCTCCACGGTCCCGGCCCTGATCCTGCAATGCAGCGACGATTTGATCGCGCCGCGCGAAGTGGGCGAGTGGCTGCACGAGCACCTGGCGCACAGCACGCTGCAGGTCATCGACAACGTGGGCCACTGCCCGCATTTGAGCGCGCCGACGGCCAGCTCGGTCGCGATCGATACCTTCCTCGCGCGGGCGTTGCGCCAGGATGGACGGCTCGCCGCCAATCCGGCAGTGTAAGGCAGGACGCAATCCGGTGCCGAAAATGCACCAATGCGCGGCATGGTCCCGTGCGATAGTGGCGCCGCTATCGACACCACCGGAGACACCATGCAGCTCTACCACATGCGCGGCGCCTGTTCGCTGGCCGACCTGATCGTTCTCGGCTGGCTCGGCGTGCCGCACGAGATCGTGCCGATGACGCTCGACTCGATCAAGGCGCCGGCCTACCTGGCGCTCAACCCCGGCGGGAACGTGCCGCTGCTCGTGCACGGCGACCTCGCCCTCACGGAAAACGTCGCCATCCTCGGCTACCTGGCCGACCTCCATCCACATGCCCAGCTGGCGGGCGACGGCAGTCCGCGCGGCCGGGCCGAGGTGATGCGCTGGCTGGCGTTCCTCAATTCGGACGTCCACAAGGCATTCAAACCCCTGTTCGCGCCGGAACGCTTCCTCGACGGGCGTGACCTGGACGAGCAGCTGGCGGCCAACGCGCGCCGCCATGTCCGGGCATACCTCGAACGCCTCGACGGCGCGCTCGCGGACCGCGACTGGCTCACGGGACAACGTTCGATCGCCGATCCCTACCTCTACGTCGTGCTGCGCTGGGCAGAAGCGAAAGGCGTCGACATGTCGGACCTGCATGCGCTGGCCGCGTTCCACGAGCGGATGTCGCGCGATCCGGCGGTCCGCGACGCGCTGCGCGCCGAGGAAGCCTGACCGAACGCCCATGCACATCGGGAAGTCCTACGGGCTGTTCGAGTTCGTGCACTGGACCCGGCGCCGCGTCTACCCGCTCGCCGCGTGCGCCGGCACGGCCGTGGCGCTGTACCAGCTGGGCGGCTGGCACTGGCTTTCCCTGCCGTGGCCCGTGCTCGCGCTGCTGGGTACCGCCGCGTCGTTCATCGTCGGGTTCAAGAATGCGCAAAGCTATGGCCGCACGGTCGAAGCCCAGCAGATCTGGTCGTCCCTCGCGGCAGCCAGCCGCCACTGGGGCCTGATCTGCCGCGACTTTCCGACCGACGAACGCGCGATCCCCGCGCTGGTGACCCGCCACCTGGCCTGGCTGACGGCCGTCCGCTACCAGTTGCGCGCACCGCGCGTGTGGGAAGCCGCCGCGGCCGCGCCCAATGCCGAATACCGGGAACGCATGTTCGACGTGGCGGAACGCAGCGTGCCGCTCGAGGCCGAGCTGGCCCGCCATCTGCCGCCGGACACCGTCGCCCACCTCCTGACCGTCGACGACGTCCCCGCCGCGCTCATGTCCCTGCAGAGCCGCGCCATCCGCGACCTGTTCCACGACCAGGCGCTGCAGATGCTGCAATACGCCGAGCTGCAAAAGACCCTGAAGGACCTGATCGATCAGCACGCGCGCGCGCAACGTCTCAAGAACTTTCCTTATCCGCGCCAGTACGCGATCGTCAATTCGCTGTTCGTCTGGCTGTTCGCCCTGCTGCTGCCACTGGGGATGGTGCGGGAATTCGCGCGGCTGGACGGGCAGATGGCGTGGCTGGCCGTCCCGTTCAGCGTGCTGATCGGATGGATGTACCTGGCACTCGACCAGGTCGGCGCCAGCACCGAGAATCCGTTCGAAGGCAGCGCCAACGATGTGCCGATCACGTCCCTGTCGCGGGCGATCGAAGTCGAGTTGAGCGTGCTCCATCGCCTGCCCCACGCCCCGCCACCGGCGGCGCCGGCCGGGCACATCGTGCTCTAGGATCTACGCCGCGCCGATATAGCCGTTGGCCTGCGCCAGCAACGCCGGCTCCATGCGCGCCGCGATGCGCCGGATGTAGTTCGCGGCCGGCGCGATGCCCGCGGCGCCCGCGCGGTGCAGCCATGCATAGGCTTCGACGAGATCGAGCGGCACGCCCTGCCCCGCCGCATACATCACGCCGAGGTTGAACTGGGCCCGCGCATGGCCCTGGCGCGCGGCGCACAGGTACCAGAAATGGGCCGCCTCGTAATCGCGTTCGGCGCCGTGGCCGCTGTCGTGGCGCAGGCCCAGCGCGAACTGCGCCAGCGCGTGACCCTGCTCGGCCGCCTTGCGGTACCACAGCGTCGCCTGGCGCGGGTCGACCGTGCCGGTGTCGTCGCGGTCGAGGAGTTGGCCCAGCGCGTACTGCGCGGGCGCGTAGTCCTGGTCGGCCGCCTTGCGGTACCAGTACGCGGCTTCGCGCTCGTCCTGCGTGACGCCGTTGCCGCTTTCAAAACGCAGCGCGAGATCGAACTGCGCGCGCAGGTGGCCCTGTTCCGCGGCCTTGCGATACCAGTCCAGCGCGATCGACGGATCCTGCGCGACCCCATGGCCCGCGTCATACAGTTGGCCCAGATGGTACTGCGCACCGGCGAAGCCCTGCTCCGCCGCGAGGGCGTACCAGTGCGCGGCCTGCGCATAGTCCTGCTCGACGCCCTGGCCATGTTCGTACCGAAGCCCAAGGTTGTCCTGCGCGCCCGCATGCCCCTGCTCGGCCGCGCGCCGGAACCACGCGAGCGCCAGCTGCGGATCGCGCGCGACGCCGTGGCCGGCATCGTGGATCAGCGCGAGGTTGAACTGCGAGCTGGCGTGGCCCTGCTCGCCCGCGCGGCCGTACCACAGGATCGCCTTTTCGCTGTCCTGCGGCAGGTCCTGGCCCTTGTCGTAGCGGAGGCCCAGGTTGAACTGGGCCGGCGCATAGCCCTGCTCCGCGGCCTTGCGGAACCAGTGGATGGCCTGCTGCGCGTCGCGCGCGATGCCCTGGCCGCTGTCGTAACGCAGCGCGAGGTTGAACTGGGAGCGCGCATAATTCTGGTCGGCCGCCTTGCGATACCACTCGACGGCCTGCGCGACGTCCTGCGCGACACCCTTGCCGCCCTCGTACATCATGCCGAGATTGTGCTGGGCGCCGGGGTCGCCCTGTGCGGCGGCCTTGTTAAACCAGTGCAGCGCCTCGTGCACGTCGGCCGGCGTGCCCTGGCCTTTCGCGTACAGCCAGCCCAGGTTGTACTGGGCCTGGACGTAGCCCTGTTCCGCGGCTTGCCGGTACCAGTGCAGCGCCTGGCCCAGGTCCTGCGCCACGCCCTGCCCCTTCTGGTACATCACGCCGAGGTTGTACTGCGCCTGTTCGAGGCCGCTGCTGGCGGCCATGCGGTACCACGCGACGGCCAGCTCGTCGTTGCGCGGCACGCCCTGGCCGTTCACGTACATGAAGCCGAGGCTGTGCTGGGCCGTGGCGACGCCGCGCTCGGCGAGCGCTTTTACCCGCAAAAATTCAGCCGTGTGACGGGCGTCCATCTCGCTGAGTGGCATGGCGCATCAGGCCTGGAAGGCGAGCACGTTCAAGACGCCCGCCGGCAGTGTCTGCCCACGCAGCACGTCGATGAAGCGGCCGAGCGGCATGGGGCGGTGGTACAAATAGCCCTGCATCGTCAGGCAGCCATTCGCGCGCAGGTAGCGGGCCTGCGAGTCCGTCTCGACGCCTTCCGCGATCAGGTTCAGGCCCAGGCCGCGCGCGATCGAGATGATCGCCAGCACGACCGGATAGTGCCCGTGCTCGTCGTGGATCTCCTTGACGAACGACTGGTCGATCTTGATCGTGTGGACCGGGAAGCGGTGCAGGTAGGCCAGCGACGAATAGCCGGTGCCGAAGTCGTCGATCGCGACGGACACGCCCAGCTGGCCGAGTTTGTTGAGCTGCTCAATCGCGTGCTGCGGGTTGCGGATGCAGATGTTCTCGGTGATTTCGACTTCGATCTGGCCCGGCGCGATCCCGTAACGCAGGAGCGCGCCGCGCATCTTTTCGAAGAAGTCGCCCCGGTCGAGGTATTGCGGCGACAGGTTCAGCGACAGCCGCACCTGGTTGCCGATGTTCTTCCACTGCAGCATGTCGCGGCACAGCGCGCCGATCATCCAGTCCGAGATCGGCAGCATCAGGCCGTTCTCTTCGGCGAACGGCAGGAATTCGCCCGGCGACACGATGCCGCGCGTGGGATGGTTCCAGCGCATCAGCGCCTCGGCGCCGACGATGCGGCCGCTGATGGCGTCGATCTGCGGCTGGTAGTACATCTCCAGCTCGTTGTGCTCGAGCGCGCGGCGCAGGCTCTGTTCCAGCGCGATCTTCTGGTGCGACACGTCCTGCATCGCCGGGTCGTAGAACGCGTGGCCATTCTTGCCCTGTCCCTTGATCTGGTACATGGCGATGTCGGCGTGGCGCAGCAGCTCGTCGATCGATTCGCCGTGCGCCGGATAGACCGCGATGCCGATCGACGCCGAGATGTGCACGGCGTGGCCGTCCAGGTCGAACGGCTCCTGCAGCACTTCGAGGAATTTGTCGGCCACCATGCGCGCGTCGTCGCGGTCGCGCAGTTCCGGCAGCACGATGGTGAATTCGTCGCCGCCCTGGCGCGCCAGCGTGTCGCCTTTCCTCAGGCATTCCTTCAGGCGGCCCGCGGCCTGCTGCAGCAGTTCGTCGCCCTTGACGTGGCCGAGCGTGTCGTTGACGAGTTTGAAGCGGTCCAGGTCGATGAACATCACGGCCAGTTCCGTCTGTTTTCGCTTGGCCTGGATGACGGCGAGGCCGAGGCGGTCCTTGAACAGGATGCGGTTCGGCAGGTCGGTCAGGATGTCGTGGTAGGCCTGGTACGAGATGACTTCCTCGGCGCGCTTGCGGTCCGTGATGTCGCGCGCGACGCCGTAGGTGCCGTAGAACTCGAGCCTTTTGACTTCCTGGTCGGGCACGTGCATGCCGATGGCGTTCAGCGAGATCGTCATCAGCGTGTTGTTGAAGGTGCGTTCCTGGTTGGCGCCCGCGTGGCATTTCAGGCGCAGTTCGACATTGCGCGAGGCCCGCTCGTCGACGCGGCGCTCGTTGAAGACGTAGCGCGCGCGCTCCAGGTCTTCGTCGTGCACGAGGATCGAGTAATGCTGGCCGATGAGTTCTTCGCGCTTGTAGCCGAGCAGCTGGTAGGCGCGGTCGTTGATGAAGGTGAACTTGCCTTCGTGGTTCAGCGTGTAGATGATGTCCGGCGACGAATCCACCAGGTAGCGGTACATCTTCTCCGAGTTTTCCAGCTGGTTCGCGATGCGCGCATTGGCTTCCTGCAGGCGGCGCTGCTTCAGTGCGTTCGCGACGGTCTTGAGCAGTTCCTCGCGGCTGTACGGCTTGCGCAGGTAATCGTAGGCGTTGCGTTTCAGCGCGCCGATGGCGGCGTCGATGCCGACCTCGCCGCTCATCACGATCACGTCGGCGTCGATGCCCTTCTCGTTGATGAAGTCCATGATCTCGTGGCCGCCGATGTCGGGCAGGCGCAGGTCGAGCAGCACGAGATCGAAGCGCAGGCGCGCCAGGTGCGCGAGGGCTTCTCCTCCGGTGGCGGCTGTGACGAGCTGGTAGCCGCGGCCCTGCAGCAGTTCGTACAGGGAGGTGAGCAGGCGCGGTTCATCGTCGACGAGCAGGAGTCGGGGCTGGTCGATGCCGAGCGAGGATTGCGTGTCGTGGGGGCTGGACGACGTGGCGCTGGCGGAGAATGGATTCATTGTTACCTTATACGGATCCAAGCGCGCGCACCGGCAATGTGGCCGGGGCGCCGGCGCCGGCATGCGCCGGCAGCAGGATTTCAAAACTGGTGCCGGTCGTTCCGCTGCGGCAGGCGATATGCCCGTTCAGCTTCTTGACCAGGCTGTGCACGATCGACAGGCCGAGACCGTGGTGCGGTCCCTCCTTGGTGCTCTTCACGGCCGAGAACAGATTGGCCAGCACCTCGCGCGACAGGCCCGGGCCGGTGTCGGAGACGACCAGTTCCAGGTACAGCCTGCGCTCGCGGTTCACGTGGCCGCGGTTGGCGATCTCGATGCGGCCGCCGCTGCCGGACAGCGCCTCGATCGCGTTCTTGACGAGGTTCACGAGGATCTGCTTGAGGATGTCCGGATCGCCTTCGATGCGGCTCTCGGCGTCCGACATGCTCACGACGATCTCCACGTTCGCCGGAATGAAATTCGTCGTGCGGAACAGGCGCAACACGTCGTCCACGACGCGGGCCACGTCGGTCGCCGGTGCGCTGTCCGCCTTCGACGTCGCCACGCCGGGCTGGATCTCCGTCAGGCTGCCCACCAGCTGACCCACGCGGTCGATCTCCTCGTTCAGGATCGACAGCTCGGCGCTGACGGGTTCCTGGCGTTCCAGCTTGCTGTCCAGGACCGACAGGTAGTTCTTGATGATAGCCAGCGGGTTGTTCACTTCGTGCACCACGCGCCGCGACGCTTCGCGGTATTCCTCGGCCACGTGGGCGAGCTGGCGGCGCGCGTGGCCGCGTTCCGACATCGCCGTCTCCAGCGCGCCCGCGGCCTGCGCGCCGAACGCCTGCAGGAAGCGTTCGCGCTTCTGGCACGTCGGCAGCTGCCACGTCGCGACGCCGCCGATCATCACGCCGAGGCAGCGCGCGCCCGCGACGAGCGGCAGGCACACGAGCGATTCCGTGCCGAGCATGCGCAGCAGCTGTTCTTCCGCGAGGCCGAGCGGACGGCCGTCGCGGCGGATGAAGCCGAGGCGGCGGTCCAGCGCGGCCTGCGCGACGGCGCCGCCCTTCGCCAGCGGTACCGTGAATTCGGCAATGCGCTGCTGGTTCGCGGTCGGCGCGCCGATGAGGGCCTGGCCGGTCGGGTTCTCCAGCAGCACGACGGCGTTCTCGAAATCGAACAGGATGCGCGCCGAGCGCGTCATCGCTTCCAGCAGGCCCGATTCACCTTGCTGGCGCGCGAACGTCTGGCCCACTTCGGACACGAGCACGAGGTTGCGCACTTCCTCGGACAGGCGCTGCTGCACGGGATCGACGGGCGGCGGCGGCGCGAACGCGGCCGGCACGGGCAGGTCGTCGGCGCCGGCGAGATCGATGCCGAGGTGGATCGCGGCCTTTTCGACCTGGCGCGCGGCGAGGCCCAGCAATTCGTCCGGCGCTTCCGGACCGAGGCCGCACAGCGCGCGCGCCTCGTCCACGAGGGCATCGTCGTGCGCGTGGCAGGCCAGCACGTGGGCCACGCGCACGATGCGGATCAAGGGATGCGCCGCTTCCAGGCGCTCGCTCGGCTCATGGTGGTACAGCACGGAATCGGCGAGGAAGGAATCGAGCTGCCAGCGTTCGATCAGCCAGGCGCCCGCTTCCGCATGCGTGATCTGCAGGGTGCGCTGTTCGACGGCGCACAAGTCTTCGTCGTCGCGCGCCGTGAAGTTGAAGGCGTATTCCTTCGGTGCCGTCGCGAGCAGCGCCAGGCGGCCGACATTGTGCAGCAGGCCGGCGAGATACGCTTCTTCCGGCTGCGCGTAGTTCATGCGGCGCGCGGTCTCGCGCGCCAGCACGGCGGCCGTCAACGAGTTCTTCCAGAACGCGCGCAGGTCGGTGGCGCTGGAATTCGGGAAGCTGTTGAAGGTCTGGAAGACGGAGTCGCTGATGACCAGGGTCTTGATCATGTCCGTGCCCAGCGCCACCATCGCCTGCTCGAGGTTCGGCTGGCGGCTGTTGCGGTGGTACGCGGAGCTGTTGGCGACGGTGAGGATCTTGCCCGTCATGCCGGCATCCTTCGCAACCAGCGCGGCCAGTTCGGGCATGCCCAGATCGTCCGCCTGCAGGTGTGCAAGCAGCTTGATGAGGATCTGGGGCATGGCCGGCAAGCGCGCGATCAGCAGGCGATTGCGGATGTCCTGGTCAGGTTGATGTATGGATTCAAGCACGGCCGCCAACTTGGTTTTTGGGTGATGGCCGCTCTCCCCTGCGGGGGCTGCCACAGTGTTCGTTCTTGCGGTCCCTGGAATAGAGCAATGCTCACATCATTATTCCAAGCATGAAAAACTTATCTTAGCATATATACATTTCTGACCAGGAACAATACTTTCCAAGAAAATTGACGCGTTTTAGAATCAAATTTCAACTGAAATGTATTGACAATGCACAGAAAAGTTCCCGAAATTTAGCATTTATTTACGTTCACTATCATTACCGTAACTACTTTTTAAGCGAGAGCCTTGTACCGGCGGTATTGGCGCGACGTCATCCAGCATGCCAGCGACGCCAGCGCGAACGCGGCCTGGCCGAGCGCCATCGCCAGCACGGAATGGGTCAGCGCCGGCGCGATGATGCCGGCCACCAGCGCGCCCATCAACGTGGTCACGAACGACTGGCACGACGCCACCGTGCCGCGGATGTGCGGGAACAGGTCGAGCGCGAGCAAGGTGGCGCTGGGGTTGATGATCGAGCTGCCGAAGTTATAGAAGAACATCGGCAGCACGGTCCACGGCAGCGCCGGCGGCAGCACGGCGTGGTAGGCGACGGAGCCGGTGACGGCCGCCAGCATCAACGCATAGCCGATCGCGATCTGGCGCGAGAACGTCATCTTGCCCGCGAGCCGGTTGGCGACCAGCGCGCCCAGGAAGATGCCGCTCACGGCCGGCACGAACAGCCACGCGAAATCCGACGGCCCGAGGTGCAGGTGCACGGGCAGCAGCACCGGCGCGCCCGCGATGAACAGGAACATGCCGCCGAAGTTGAACGCGACGATCCCGGACTTCATCTGGAACAGCACGGAGCTGAAGATGTCCCAGTAGCTGCGCGCGAGGAAGCGCGGGTTGAAGGGCTGGCGGCGGTCCACCGGCATCGTCTCGGGCAGGTGCTGCCAGCACACCCACCACAGCACGACGGAAAACGCGAGCAGGCCGAGGAAGATCGACCGCCAGTCGAACGCGGACACGACCCAGCCGCCCAGCACGGGCGCGATGGCCGGCGCGATCGAGAAGATCATCGTCACCATCGACAGCAGCCGCGCGGCCGGCGCGTCCGAATACAGGTCGCGGATGATCGCCCGGCCCACGACGACGCCGGCACCGGCCGATACGCCCTGCATGATCCGGAAGATCCACAGGTAGTGCACGGAATGCGCGGACGCGCAGCCGAGCGTCCCGACCGCGAACACGATCAATCCGACGAGGACCACGTTGCGCCGCCCGAACGCGTCCGACAGCGCGCCATGCCACAGCGACATCGCGGCGAAGGCCAGCATGTACGCCGTCAGCGTCTGCTGCACTTCCAGCCCGGTCGCGTGCAGCGATGCCTGGATCGCGGGGAACGCGGGCAGGTAGGCGTCGACGGAGAACGGGCCGAGCATCGACAGCGCGGCCAGCAGGGTGGCGAGGCCGCCCGCCGACAGCATCGCGATCTTGTGCGGCGCCGGCAGCGGGATCGGAGTAACGGGATCTTTCGGTAGATTGTCCGGTTCGGGTTCGGGTAGCATTTATTGGTCGTCTTTGGGTTTGGCTGCGTCGCGGCGGTTGAAGCCGGCGACCATGTCGAAGCGGAACAAACGGCATTCGAGGGCGCCGTTGAAGAACGGGGTCTTGCGCGATTCCTTCAGGCGCAGCATCTTCGGCAGGCCCAGGTCGGCCGTGAACAGGTACACCGTCCAGCCGGCGAAGCGCTGCTTCAGGGTGGCGGAGAGCTGCTGGTAGAAGCCGACGGCCATCTCGTCCTGCGGGATGGTCGAGTCGCCGCGCACGCCGATCCGCTCGCCGTACGGGGGATTCGTCACCAGCAGGCCAGGCTGGCTGGTGGGCGGCTGCACCTGCTGCGCCTCGATCTGCTTCAGCGGCACCTCGAACAGGATGCCGGCCGAGCGCAGGTTATGGCGCGTCATCGCGACCATGTCGCCGGAGATGTCGGAGCCGAAGATCGTCGGTTCGGCCGGCAGCGGATTCGGCTTGATCGCCGTCTTCATCTCCTGCCAGGCCTTGGCATTGAAGTTCCTGAATTTCTCGAACGCGAAGCGGCGGCGCGCGCCGGGCGGGATGCCCTGCACCATCTGCGCGGCCTCGATCAGGATCGTGCCCGAGCCGCACATCGGATCGAACAGCGTCATGCCCGGCTTCCATCCGGCCACGCGCAGCAGGCCGGCGGCCAGGTTTTCGCGCAGCGGCGCGTCGCCCGTCTCCTCGCGCCAGCCGCGCTTGAACAGCGCTTCGCCGGACGTGTCGAGGTAGATCGTGAAGTTGCGCTGGTCGAGAAAGCCCATGATGCGCATGTCCGGCGTGCGCGTGTCGACGGACGGGCGGCGGCCGAACTGGTCGCGGAAACGGTCGCAGACGGCGTCCTTGATCTTCAAGGTCGTGAACTCGAGGCTCGTCAGCGGCGACTTGATCGCGGTGATGTCGACGCGGATCGTGTGGTCGACGCTGAACCAGTCTTCCCACGGCTGTTCCAGCACGAGGTCGTAGATGTCGTTCTCGTTGGCGTACGTGCGGTTGGCGATGCGCAGCAGCACGCGCGACGCGATGCGCGAATGCAGGTTGATGCGGTACGCGTCCGTGTCCGTGCCCGAGCAGTGGACGCCGCCCGGCACCTGGTTGTGCACCTTCAGCGACGTGCTGCCGGTGGTCTGTGCGATCTCGGCCAGCTCGTCGGCGAGCGCCTGTTCCATGCCGCGCGGGCAGGGGCAAAAATAGGAAGTCATGGGGTACCCTTTATCCGTAGTTGAAAAACATTCGGGGTCAGAGCCCGGTTTTCACGGGTGGGCTCTGACCCCGACTGACTAAAACGAAGCGGCCGGGGATGTAGGCCCGGCCGCCAATCAATCTGGTTGCATCTTCAGGTCAGAACGGTTTGACGACGACCAGGATCACGATTGCCAGCAACAGTAAAACCGGCACTTCGTTGAACACGCGGAACCACTTGTGGCTGCGCGTATTGACGCCGCGTTCGAATTTTTTCAGCAGCGAACCACACGCATGATGGTAGCCGATCACGAGGATCACGAGCGCCAGTTTTGCATGCAGCCAGCCGCCCTTGATGCCGAAGCCCAGCCACAACCACAGGCCCAGCAACAGCGCCGGCACCATCAGGATCGTCGTGAACCGGTACAGGCGGCGCCCCATGCCGAGCAGGCGCTCGACGACGGCCGGATTGCTTTCCTGGGCCAGGTTCACGTAGATGCGCGGCAGGTAGAACAGGCCGGCGAACCACGAGGCGACGAAGACGATGTGCAGCGCTTTGATCCAGAGGTACATGCAATTCCTTTATTCAAGAGCTCCAATTCGGGGTCAGAGCACTTTTTTGCGCAATGGCTCTTAAGAATCTACGGGCGCCAAGAGATCTACGAAGTCCCGCTTCCCGCCTCGCGGATGCAGTCTGCAGCTAGTAGAGGCACGTAGGAACAATTGTCCTCAAATGTGCTCTGACCCCGAATTTATTTGCGCACTTCGCCGTGGCCGAATACCACGTATTTCAGCGACGTGAGGCCTTCCAGCCCAACGGGGCCGCGCGCATGCAGCTTGTCGTTCGAGATGCCGATCTCCGCGCCCAGGCCGTATTCGAAGCCGTCCGCAAAGCGCGTCGACGCGTTGATCATCACGGAGGCCGAATCGACTTCGCGCAGGAAGCGCATCGCGTCCGTGTAATCCTCGGTGACGATGGCGTCCGTGTGCTTCGAGGAATACGTGTTGATATGCTCGATGGCCGCGTCGATGCCGTCCACGATCTTCACGGCGAGGATCGGCGCCAGGTATTCCGTGCTCCAGTCCTCTTCCGTCGCGGGCGTCAGATGCGGATAGCCCTGCAGGATCGCCAGCGCTTCCGGATCCGCGCGCAACTCCACTTCCTTGGTGGCGTACAGCTCGGCCAGTTGCGGCAGCACGGCCGGGGCGATCGCGCGGGCGACGAGCAGCGTCTCCATCGTGTTGCACGTGCCGTAGCGGTGCGTCTTCGCGTTCATCGCGATCGGCAGCGCCTTGGCGATGTCCGCCTTGGCGTCGATGTAGACGTGGCAGATGCCGTCCAGGTGCTTGATCATCGGGACGGTGGATTCCTTCATCAGCCGCGCGATGAGGCCCTTGCCGCCGCGCGGGACGATCACGTCCACGAATTCCGGCATCGTGATGAGGGCGCCGACGGCGGCGCGGTCCGTCGTCTCGACGACCTGCACGCCGTGTTCCGGCAGGCCGGCGCCGCGCAGGCCTTCGGCGACGAGGGCCGCGAGCGCGCGGTTGCAGTGGATGGCTTCCGAGCCGCCGCGCAGGATGGCGGCGTTGCCGCTCTTGATGCACAGGCCGGCCGCGTCGACCGTCACGTTCGGACGCGCTTCGTAGATGATGCCGATTGAGCCCAGCGGCACGCGCATGCGGCCCACCTGGATGCCCGTCGGGCGGAATTTCAGGTCGGTGATCTCGCCGATCGGGTCGGGCAGCGCGACGATCTGGCGCAGGCCGTCGACCATCGTGGCGATGGCCTTGTCGGACAGCGCGAGGCGGTCGAGCAGCGCCGGTTCCAGGCCGGCGGCCGCCGCCGCTTCCATGTCGCGCGCGTTGGCGGCACGCAGCTGGTCGGCGTCGCGCTCGATGGCGGCGGCGATCAGCAGCAAGGCCTGGTTGCGGGTGGCGCTGTCCGCGCGCGCCATGCCGCGCGACGCCGCGCGTGCCTGGCGGCCCATTGTGTGCATGGTCTCGGTGATATCCATCGTGCTTCTTCCTGTGATTTCGTTATGTCGACGCGACTTTCAACGCCAGCTGCAGCATCGCATCCCACGCATCGCCCGCGAACTGCTTCGCGCGCAGGCCCTTGACCATCCTGTCGACCTGCGCCGCCTGCTGCAGCGCCGCTTCCAGCGTCGGCAGGGAGATCCGGCGCAGCGCCGGTTCCATCATGCGCTCGCGCGGGCCCCAGATGCGGTATTCCTTCAGCAGGGCGCCCAGCGGGCGTCCCTGCGCCATCCCTGCCTTTAATTTTAGCAGCGTACGGATTTCTTCGGAGACGGCCCACAACACCAGCGGCAGCGCCTCGCCCTCGCCTTTCAGGCCTTCCAGCATGCGCACGAGGCGCGCCGGGTCGCCGGCCAGCATCGCTTCCGACAGTTTGAAGACGTCGTAGCGCGCCACGTTCAGGACGGCGTCATGCACCTGCTCGTACGTCAGCTTGCCCGGTTCGTACAGCAGGCCGAGCTTCTGGATTTCCTGGTGCGCCGCCAGCAAATTGCCCTCGACGCGGTCGGCGATGAAGTCCAGGCTCTGGCGGTCCGCGCTCTGGTTCTGCGCGGCCAGGCGTGTGCCGATCCAGCCCGGCAGCTGCGCGCGTTCCACGTTCGGGATCTCGACGTAGACCGCCGCCTGCTGCAGCGCCGCCACCCACGACGCCTTGGCCGTCTGCCAGTCCAGCTTCGGCAGGGTGACCAGGGTGAGGTTGTCGGGATTCAGGTCTTTCGCATAGTTCTGCAGGGCCGCGCTGCCGTCCTTGCCGGGCTTGCCGCCGGGGATGCGCAGCTCGATCAGCTTCTTGTCGCCGAACAGCGACATGGCCTGGTTGGCGGCCAGCAGCTCGCCCCATTTGAAGTTGCGCTCGACCGTGAGCACGTCGCGCTCGGAATACCCTTGCGCGCGCGCGGCACGGCGGATCTTGTCCGCCGCCTCCAGCGCGAGCAGGTGCTCGTCGCTGGTGATCACGTACAGGGGCGCGAGCCCCTTGGCGAGGTGCCCGTCGAGCGCCTCAGGCCGCAACTGCATGGTGGTCCTTTTTAATCAAGTCGCTGGTTTGATCGACGCGAGGCGGCGGATGATCTGCTGCACGAGGTCCGCCTGCATGTCGCGGTACAGCAGCGCTTCTTCCGATTCCTTGGCCAGCACCTGGGTCTCGTCGAACGCCATGTTCCGGCGCAGCGAGATCTGCGTGGGCGGCACCAGTTCCGCGCCCTTCGCGTCGCGCACGGTGAACGACATCGTGTACGTCAGCAGGTATTCGCGCACGCGGCCCAGGCTGTTCAGCGACAGGATGGACTTGTTGCGCGACTCGCCCAGCAGCACGAACTGCGCCTCGGCATCCGCCGCCTTGTCGGCGATGACCACCTGGTCCGTCGCGCGCAGGTTGCGCTTGAGCTCCGTGCCCAGCGCGGACGTGTCCGGGAAGCCGAGATAGATGCTGTGGAACGGCATCGTGTAGCTGCCGTTCGAACCGCGCAACTGGAAGCCGCAGCCTGCGATGGCGGATGCCACCAGCAGGGCCGCGGCCGCGCGCACCGCCAACTTCCGGGTCAGGGCGCGCATGGCTTACACCACGATGTTGATCAGTTTGCCGGGGACGACGATGACCTTCTTCGGCGTGCCTTCGACGAACTTCTGCGCGGCTTCCGACGCCAGCGCGGCGGCTTCGATGGCGGCCTTGTCGGCCTCCTTCGGCACCTTCACCGATCCGCGCAGCTTGCCGTTCACCTGGATCATCAGCTCGATCTCGGCCTGCTCCAGCGCGGCCGGATCCACTTCCGGCCAGGCCACGTTCAGGATGTCGCCGTACTTGCCGGCGTAGCCGAGTTCCTGCCACAGCGCGTGCGTGATGTGCGGCGCGACCGGGTTCAGCATGCGCAGGAAGATCGACAGGCCTTCCGTGATCACGGCGTCGCTCGCAGCACCCTCGGCCAGCTTGGCCGACTCCAGCGTATTGAGCATCTTCATGCACGCCGAGACGACCGTGTTGTACTGGATGCGCTTGAAGTCGTAGTCGGCCTGCTGCAGCACCTTGTGCACTTCGCGGCGCAACGTCTTCTGGTCTTCATCGAGCGTGCCTTGCTGCTGGGCGGCCAGTGCGGCGGCCACGCTCTGCTGCTTCGCATGACCGAACGCCCAGACGCGGCGCAGGAAGCGGCTCGCGCCTTCAACGCCCGACTCCGACCACTCGAGCGTCTGCTCCGGCGGCGCGGCGAACATCGTGAACAGGCGGGCCGTGTCGGCGCCGTACTGCTCGATCTGCGCCTGCGGGTCGATGCCGTTGTTCTTCGACTTCGACATCTTCTCGGTACCGCCGATGACGACCGGCTGGCCGTCGTCCTTCAGCACCGCCGATTGCGGACGGCCGCGGTCGTCGAACGTGAGGCTGACGTCGGCCGGGTTGTACCACGTCTTCTTGCCGGACGCGTCTTCGCGATAATAGGTCTCGTTCAGCACCATGCCCTGGGTGAGCAGGTTGACGAACGGCTCGTCGAATTTCACGAGGCCGAAGTCGCGCATGACCTTCGTCCAGAAGCGCGCGTACAGCAGGTGCAGCACGGCGTGTTCGATGCCGCCGATGTACTGGTCCATCGGCATCCAGTAATCGTTGCGGGCCGGGTCGACCATCGCGTCGTTCGAGCCCGGCGACGTATAGCGCATGTAGTACCACGACGAGTCGATGAACGTGTCCATCGTGTCCGTCTCGCGGCGTGCCGGCGCGCCGCAGCACGGGCAGTCGACCTTGAGGAACGCCTCGTGTTTCTTCAGCGGGTTGCCGGAACCGTCCGGGACGCAGTCTTCCGGCAGCACGACCGGCAGGTCCTTCTCGGGGACCGGCACCGTGCCGCACTTCTCGCAGTGGATCATCGGGATCGGCGTGCCCCAGTAGCGCTGGCGCGAGATGCCCCAGTCGCGCAGGCGGAACGTGACCTTCTTGTCGCCCAGATCCAGGTTCGCGAGATCGCCCGCGACGGCGTTGACGGCCGACGTGTAATCCAGGCCGTCGTACTTGCCCGAATTGATGACGACGCCCTTTTCTTTATCGCCGTACCAATCCTGCCAGCCGTCCAGCGAGAACGTCTCGCCTTCGACCGCCACCACCTGCTTGATCGGCAGGTCGTATTTTTTCGCGAAGCCGAAGTCGCGCTCGTCGTGGGCCGGCACGCCCATCACGGCGCCGTCGCCGTACGTGATCAGCACGTAGTTGCCGACCCAGACCGGCACCTGCTCGCCGGAGATCGGGTGCGTGACGAACAGGCCAGTCGGCATGCCCTTCTTTTCCATCGTCGCCATGTCGGCTTCGATGACGGAACCCTGCTTGCACTCGGCGATGAATGCCTGCAGTTCCGGATTGTCCTTGGCCGCGTGCTGGGCCAGTGCGTGTTCCGGCGCGACGGCGCAGAAGGTCACGCCCATGATCGTGTCGGCACGCGTCGTGAAGACGTACAGCTTGCCCTCGTTGATGAGCTCACCCTGCTCGTCCATGATCACGTGCGGGAACGCGAAGCGCACGCCGGTCGACTTGCCGATCCAGTTGGCCTGCATGATGCGCACGCGTTCCGGCCAGCCCGGCAGCTTGTTCTCGACGTGGTCCAGCAGTTCGTCGGCGTAGTCCGTGATGCGCACGTAGTACATCGGGATCTCGCGCTTTTCGACGACCGCGCCCGAGCGCCAGCCCTTGCCGTCGATGACCTGCTCGTTCGCGAGCACGGTCTGGTCGACCGGATCCCAGTTCACGGTGCCGGTCTTCTGGTAGATGATGCCCTTCTCGAGCATCTTCAGGAACATCCACTGGTTCCACTTGTAGTAGTCCGGCTTGCACGCGGTCATTTCGCGCGACCAGTCGATCGCGAGACCCATCGACTCCATCTGGCCGCGCATGTGGGCGATGTTCGAATAGGTCCACTGGGCCGGCGGCACGTTGTTCGCCATCGCCGCGTTCTCGGCGGGCATGCCGAAGGCGTCCCAGCCCATCGGCATCAGCACGTTGTAGCCGTTCATCCGCAGGTAGCGGTACATCACGTCATTGATCGTATAGTTGCGCACGTGACCCATGTGCAGCTTGCCCGACGGATAGGGCAGCATCGAGCAGGCGTAATACTTGCCTTTCGGGAAACGCGGGTCGTTCTCGACGGCTTTATACGCGTCGATCGACTTCCAGTAGGCCTGCGCGGCCTGTTCGACTTCGGCTGGACTATATTTTTCTTGCATGATGTTCTGCGGACTGAAGGAGGTGAGCAGAACATTATATCGTGTCACATGACAAGCGACCTACCGCAGTTCGAGCTCAAGCGCCGCCTTCTCGCCGTAGTCCTCGTAGCGCTCGTTGATGCCGATGATGCAAAAGGCCATCTCTTCCAGCACGTCCGGCGCCCGTTCGCGCAGGGCCTCCGAGTGCGTCACGACGATGTGCAGCACCTCGTCCTTCTTCAGGCGGACGCTGCTCATGCCGTCCTCGTCGCGCAGGTAGCTCAGGCAATCGACCCAGGAATCCATCGTGTGCGCGTACGAATCGGGGAAGCCGAACGCACGCTGGCTCTCGACGTGGAAGCTTTCCGCATCGGTGATCGCGGCGCCGTTGAGCTCGACGGTGGCCATGGAAATCTCCTTCATTCGCGTCGTTCCCGCGGAAGCGGGAACCCATGCTGAGCTGACCTGGGTCACTTCAGCATGGATTCCCGCCTGCGCGGGAATGACGGTAGTTATACGATGACGGGTTGGTAGCCAGTATGCCAGCAGATCGCCAGCCAGGCCGTCCAGTTCGGATCAGGCCTTGAGACCCAGCACGTCCTGCATGTCGTACAGCCCAGTTGCCTTGTCGGCAATATACCGCGCGGCGCGCAGGGAGCCCTGGGCGTAGCTGACGCGGCTGCTCGACTTGTGGCTGATCTCGATGCGCTCGCCGATGCCGGCGAACAGGACGGTGTGGTCGCCCACGATGTCGCCGCCGCGCACGGTGGCGAAGCCGATCGTCGACGGGTCGCGCTCGCCCGTCACGCCTTCGCGGCCGTAGACGGCACATTCCTTCAGGTCGCGGCCCAGCGCGTCGGCGATCACTTCGCCCATCTTGAGCGCGGTGCCGGACGGGGCGTCGACCTTGTGGCGGTGGTGGGCCTCGATGATCTCGATGTCATAGCCCTCGGAGAAATTCTTGGCAGCCATTTCCAGCAGCTTCAGCGTGACGTTCACGCCGATGCTCATGTTCGGGGCGAAGACGATCGCGGTCTTCTCGGCGGCGGCGCGGATGGCGGCCTTGCCGGCGTCATCGAAACCGGTGGTGCCGATGATCATCTTGATGCCGTGCGCGGCGCAGTATTCCAGGTGCTGCAGCGTGCCTTCCGGGCGCGTGAAATCGATCAGGAAGTCGGCGTCCGCCAGGCCCTTGGCCAGGTCGGACTGGATCACGACGCCGGTCAGCTGGCCGGAAAACGCGCCGGCGTCCGAATTGATGAACGGGTTGCCTTCGCGGTCGAGGGCGCCGGCGAGGACGGCGTCCGGCGCGGCGGCGATGGCTTCGATCAGCATGCGGCCCATGCGGCCGCTGGCGCCGGCAACGGCGATTTTCAGTTGGGTCATTATTGTCCTCCGCCGCCTTTCGCAGCCTCGTCGCGCTTGCGCTTGAGCTCGTCCAGCGACTCCTGCTCGGTCTTGGTTTCGTATTTCGAGATGCCGATCAGGCGATTGATGTATTCGCGTTCCGTCGGCAGGTTGCCGCCGTCGAAGTGGTCGACCTTGTCGTCCTTGAAATAGACGGTGACGCGGCTGGTGGTCAGCTCGCCGTTACCGCGCGCAAGGTAGAACGGGTAATCCCAGCGGTCCTTGTGGAAGGCGTCCTGCAGCAGCGGGCTGCCGAGGATGAATCTCACCTGGTCGCGGGTCTGGCCGACCTTCAGCTGGTTCAGCATTTCCTGCGACACGAAATTGCCCTGCTGGATGTCCGGCCGGTACGGCGAGAAAATCCACAGGAATTTCTGCAGCTTGGTGACGGTCGTCGTCTGCGCGCCCGAATTCGCGATTGCCGCCGATTTGCCGGCATCGGCGGCGACCGCGTCGGGGGCGGTGCTCACCGGCGCCGCCGGCTTGGTCTGGTTACGCCAGGCCGCGCAGCCGGACAGCGCCAGCGTCATGCAGGCGAGGCCGGCCACGAGCGCTGCCCGTGCGTGGGAACGATGGAAAACGGCTTTAGTGCGCATATCTGACCTTAAAATCGATGAGGCGGGAGCTTGTAAAACGCTATATCATAAAGCACTCCGCCCATATCCGAGTAACAAAACATGAGCAACAATCCAACCGACCTGAAAGCCAGCGGCCTGAAAGCGACCTTGCCTCGGCTAAAAATCCTGGAAATTTTCCAGAACAGCGCGGTGCGGCACCTGACGGCGGAAGACGTCTACAAGACCCTGCTGAACGAAAACATGGACGTTGGCCTGGCGACCGTCTACCGGGTGCTGACCCAGTTCGAACAGGCCGGCCTCCTGAACCGCAATCACTTTGAAACCGGCAAGGCGATCTATGAGCTGAACGCCGGCTCGCACCACGACCACCTCGTGTGTCTCGACTGCGGCCACGTGGAAGAGTTCTACGACGACGAGATCGAAAGCCGCCAGCAGAAGATCGCCAGCGAACGCGGCTTCAAGATCGCCGAGCACGCCCTGGCCATCTACGGCCACTGCCAGAAGACGGATTGCCCGCACCGGCACTGACCGCCTGCCGCTCCGCTCAGGAGTGGCTCAGCGCATTCGACAGCAGCTTGGCCGTGATGTCGACGATCGGGATCACGCGCTCATAGGCCATGCGCGTGGGCCCGATGACGCCGAGGGTGCCGACGATCTTGCCATTCACTTCGTACGGCGCGGTGACGACGCTCATCTCGTCCATCGGCACGAGCTTCGATTCGCCGCCGATGAAGATCTGCACGCCCCCGGCCTTGCTCGACACGTCGAGCAGCTGCATGAGGCCCGTCTTCTGCTCGAACATCTCGAACATCTGGCGTAGCGAGCTCATGTTGGACGACAGGTCGGCCACCGAGAGCAGGTTGCGTTCGCCCGCGATGATCATGTCGTCCGTCTCGGCCAGCGCTTCGCTGCCCGCCTCCACCGCGGCCTGCATCAGGCGGCCCATGTCGTCGCGCAGCTGGCGCAATTCTCCCGTCAGGCGCGCGCGCACCTGGTCGAACGACAGGCCGGCGAAATGCTGGTTCAGGTAATTCGCGGACTGGATCAGCTGAGACGGCGAATAATCCACGTCGGTCAGCAGCAGGCGGTTCTGCACGTCGCCGCGCGGGTCGACGATGACGAGCAGGATGCGCTTTTCCGACAGGCGCAGGAATTCGATCTGCTGGAACGCCGATTCGCGCCGCGGGCTCTGCACGACGCCGGCGAACTGCGACAGCGACGACAGCATTTGCGCCGCGTTAGCGATCACCTTCTGCGGCTGGTGCGCGGGCAGGCGCATGCCGGCTTCGACCGCGTTCTCGTCGATCTGCTGCACGGTGAGCAGCGTGTCGACGAACAGGCGGTAGCCGCGCGGCGTGGGAATGCGGCCGGCCGACGTGTGCGGACTGGCGACGTAGCCCATTTCCTCGAGGTCGGCCATGATGTTGCGGATCGTGGCCGGAGAAAGGTCGAGGCCGGAGATCTTCGACAGCGCGCGCGAACCGACCGGCTGGCCGTCGGCGATGTAGCGCTCGACCAGGGCTTTCAACAGGGTTTGTGCACGGTTATCGAGTTGCATGGTCTAGCCAGGATTTCGTTTCATTTATGTCATTATGCACGCTCGATGCGCGCTTGTGCTTTATCCGCGCTGTTGTTCGTGTTCGCGCGTGAGCCAGTCCAGCAACTCGTCGAAGTCGCTTACGATCGCATCCGGCACGACTTCGTGCTCCATGTGCTTCGTCGAACCCGTGCGGTTCATCCACACGGCGCGCAGGCCGGCGCGCTGGGCGCCCCGCACGTCGAGCAGCACGTCGTCGCCGACGTAGACCGCATCCTCGGGCGCCACGCCCAGCTCCTCGCAGGCGGCCAGGAAGATCGCCGCATCCGGCTTGGCGACGCCGAACGCCGACGCCGCCACCGACACCTTGAAATGGTGCGACAGGCCGATCGTGCGCAGGTCGGCGTTGCCGTTCGAGATCGACCCGATCAGCACGCGGTTCTTCAGTTTCAGCAGGCCCGGCAGCACGTCGTCGTACGGGATCACGGCATTGCGCGCGGCGAAGAACTGCGCCATCGCGTGCTCGACCTTGGCGGCATCCTCGCCGGCCTGCTGGAAGGCATCGACGAGGCCGGCATGGCGCAGCTTGCCGAGATCGAGCTGGAATTCGGGCTTCCTCGCCAGCAGCTCCAGGCGCGCCTGGCGCAGGGTGTCGATGGTGAAGCGATCGGCCACGCGCGGCGCGTGCTCGCGCAGCCACGCGAACAGCTTCTCTTCGGCCTGCAGGATCACGGGAGCGATGGGCCACAGCGTGTCGTCGAGGTCGAACAGGATGGCTTTGGGCCAGGCGCGGCGCGTGTTCATGGTCGGGATTGCGGCTCCGGAAACGAAGCTTGGAGAGTGGAAAGGAGCGGTCCAAGCATAACGAGGGCAGCGCCGAAAAGCAATGGCGCCCCGGACACGGGCTAATGGTTACACCGTGATACAAAGCCAAATAGGGCCGCAGCTTGCCAAATGCACTAAAATGATGGGCATTTTTCTATTCAGCCGTACCGGCGCAGCGTCCGCGCGCCACCCATTCCACTGTGGAGATTTTATGAAGAGCTCGATCCTGCGTGCCGGCGTTGTAGCGCTGGCATGCGCGCTGGGCCTGTCCGCCTGCGGCGGCGGGAGCGGCGACCTGTACCTGACCGGCGCGGTCTATAACGTCACCAAGGACGGTCTGGTGCTGACGAATAACGGCGAAGACCTGGCCGTGACGACGCCCTACACCTCGTTCCAGTTCAACAACCGCATCTCGACCGACGACCAGTTCAACATCACGGTCAAGAGCGTCCCGTCGAACGTCGAGAAGATCTCGGATTGCATCGTCACCAACGGCAAGGCGCGCGCCAACTACTACACGATCGCACAGATTCGCGTGGACTGCGCGATCCGCCAGCGTAAATTGACCGCAAGCATCGTCAACCTGACGACCAGCGGCCTCGTGATCATCAATGGCGCCGACCGCAAGGAAGTCGCGGCGGGCACCGCAACCGTGCCGATGGCACCCGTGAACGAAGACGGCGCATACGGCGTCACCGTCCTGCAGCAGCCGGCCGGCCAGACCTGCACCGTCAGCGGCGGCGGCAACGGCAAGGGTGCGGGCACCATGGGCGCGACCGAAGACACGACCGTCACCGTCACCTGCGCTTAAATCTGGAATCTGGAGAGACCCACATGAAGTTTTCCCTCGCGCGTCCGGCCTTCGCCCTCGCGATCCTGGCCACGCTGGCCGCCTGCGGCGGTGGCGGCAAGGCCACGTTCCCGATCAACGTCACGGTCTCCGGCCTGCAATACCCGGGCCTGGTCCTGAGCACGAACGGCCAGGACCTGCCCATCAATCCGCCGGCCACGGCCGGCCAGGACGTCACGGCCGTCTTCCCGAACCAGATCGAATACGGCCAGATCTATGAAGTGATCCCGAAAGGCGCGGTCGTCACCAATCACACCCCGGTCGGCGGCACCCAGCCGAAACACCAGCAATGCGCGGCATCGCCATACCTGCCGTACGGCACGGCCGGCCAACTGGCCAGGATCGACATCCGCTTCGTCTGCGCCATCAACGCCTACCCGCTCGGCGGCACGGTCAAGGGCCTGACCGGTACCGGCCTCGTCCTGGCAAACGGCAGCACGACGGGTACCATCGGCGTCAGCCCCGCGCTGGACGCCAACCAGAAACCGACCGGCGCGGACGTGGCCCTCATCATGAACTCGGTTCCGTACAACACGACTTATGGCGTGACCGTCCTGACCCAGCCCACCAGCCCGGCCCAGACCTGCACCGTTACCGGCGGCGCGAACGGCTTCGGCGGCGGCACGATGGACGATGCGGCGGAAGCGGCAGGCGGCGTGGGCAACCTGGTCGTGACCTGCGTCAATAACTGAGCCCAGAGAGAATGGATGAGATATCGCAAATTCTTATAACGAATATGCGAAACAAAAATTGGACTGATATGCTGTAGCGCAGCATAATTGCACCTGTCTCCTCCAACTCTCCTCAGAAAGAATTGGATTTAAGCCCGCCTCAACAGCGGGCTTTTTTTTCGCCCATACGGCAACAAGCGTCCCTGCGGCGGCATGCCGTCGCGGCTGGTCGAGGTCTGCGGGGTGCCGGCGGAGGTGCCGGTGTTGTCTGGTGCGATCGGCCTCTGGGGCCGGGGCCGAACGGCGCTCTCGAGCTGCGCGTTCTGCGTCATCACTGCCGGGCGGCAGCTGCTTCCACTACGGGTGTTACGGGCGCTTCGCGGTCACTTTGACGACGGCCATCTGCTGGCCTTCGATCGTTACCTGCGCATCGTAGCGCTCGTGTTTGGCGACGCTGGCGGCGTGCGCGGCGCCCGTCACACCCACGAGGACGGCGGCTGCGAGGAAGATGGCTTCCATGTTTTTCAGGATGTTCATTTGGGCTCTCCTTGACGTGTTCAGATGGCGGCTTTGCCGACGGCGGCGAGGCGTTTCGCGGTCACTTTGACGACGGCCATCTGCTGGCCTTCGATCGTCACCTGCGCGTCGTAGCGGGCGTGCTTGGCGATGCTGGCGGCGTGTGCGGCGCTCGTCACACCCACGAGGACGGCGGCTGCGAGGAAGATGGCTTCCATGTGTTTGAGGACGTTCATTTTGGCTCTCCTTGTGTGTTTGTTTCGTCGATGGTGTCACTGTAGGCGACCGCCCCCTTCCCTTCCACCGGCGTGCGACGAAACGCAAAAAACACGGGATGGAAGGATCAAAAGCGCGCCCAAAAAGCGGATGGTGCGTTGCCGCATGAGCAGCCGACGCATGAGAACGCTCAACAGCCGGGTCGGATTCGCTGGCGATACTTCTCGAGGGCACAAAGGGGGCGACATGGATCGGCAAAACATCCTGGAACTCGAGGCAAACGGGGCGGCTACGCCCCTGGCGACGGTGCGGGCCTGGAATGCGCTGGCACTCGGAACGATCGGCACCGTGGCACTCGCACATGAGCCCGCGCGTGCGCTCGCCCTCGTGCATACCTGCATGTACAACGCGTGGGCGGCGTACGACGATCACGCCGGCCAGACCGCGCATGGCGTGGCCGTGCGCCTGCCGCGGGCCGAACGCGACGCCGCCAGCCAGGCCGCCGCGATGGGTCGTGCGGCCCATGCGGTCCTCGCCGGCCTGGACGCCCGGTCTGGCGCGGATGCGGGCACGGATGCCGGTCTGTTCACGCCCGAGGGCATCGGGCGCATGCAGGCGGCCGCGCTGCTCGACGTCCGCCACCGCGACCAGCCGTTCGCGCTGATGCCGGCAGAGGTCCGCCCGGCCGCCGCCGCACGGCCGCTGGCGCTCGTCGCGGTGTGGTGCGACGTGGCGCAGCGCGTGTCCCTTCGCGCCGGGCATGACGACGACCGCGACGTGCTGCTGTTCTTCGTGCTGGCCAATGCGCTGGCCGACGCGGACCACGCCGCGCGCGACGACGTGTGCGCCGCCTTTGCCGCCGCCGAGGCGCTGCGCCGCTTCACGGGCAGCGACATCCTGGACGACGTCACATTCACGGACCTGGCGGCGCAGGCGGGACCGGGGCCCGGTCAGGACGTGGGAAGAAAGATCGGCGCGCGCGTGTTCGACAAGGCGCGCCGGTACTGGCAAGGGGATATGTAACGCCTTACTGGCGCGACGCGGTACCGGATGCCTGGCTCGCGCCCGTGCCCGAGCCGCCCGCGCTGCCCGCCGCTGAACCGCTCGCGCTGCCTTCGACGGCCACGCTGCCGCTCATGGACGATGCCGTGTCGCGAACCGAGCCGACGACACCGCGGGCGGTGCCTGCCGCGCCACGGGCCGCGCCGGCGGCACCGCCGAGTGCCCCGGTGACGGCACGACCATCCACGCTGGCCGAGCCGGACCCCTCTGCGCGGGCTGCGCTTCCGGCGCTCGCATTTCCTGCCAGGCTGCCGGCGCCCGCCAGCAGGCCCGGTCGCTGCGCGGGTGCGCTCTCGGCTGCCGGCTGGCTGGTGGCGCGGCGCGCGCGGCCAGCCGTCTCGTCGCGCAGCGTGCCGCCCATCGTGTGCACGCGGCCCATGTCGTTCATGCCGCTCATCCCGCTGAGGCCGCCCATGGAACCGCCCAGCGAGCCGCCCAATGAGCCGCCGAGCCGGCCGCCGAGCAGCTGTGCGTGGGCCTGGGTGGCCAGACCGAGGGCGAGGACGAGGGTGATGTACTTGGCTTTCATGACTGTTCTCCTTGTGATGGGGCGGTGTCTCTCACCGCCGATACAAGGAAAACGGCTGGGTTCGCCGTTTTCTTCCATCCCTTCAAAAAAATTTTTCAGCGCAGGTCCGCCGGGTCCGTACGCAGGTTGGCGCCGACGATGCCGTACCCGGTCTCGCCGTTCGCGACGGCGCCGCCGGCCTCGCGCGCGAGCGCGTCCACGGCGCGCGCGGCGCCGGTCGGGTCCGGCCGGGGCAGCCGCTGCGCCAGCAGGGCCGCGACGATGGGCGCCGCGAACGACGTGCCGCGCACCTGGCGGTACGGCGGCGCGCCCGGCGTGGCGCTGACCATCTGGCTGCCCGGGGCGGCGAATTTCACTTGCGGCCCGCGTGCCGCTTCCGGCAGCGGCCGGCCGCGCCGGTCGACGCCCGTCACGCCGACGACGCCGGGATAACTGGCCGGATACAGCGGCAGCGCCGCCGGCCCGTCGTTGCCGACGGCGGCCACGAGCAGGTGTCCCCGCGCCTGCATCGCCGCGACGGCCCGCGCCAGCAACGCATTGGCCGGGCCGACGAGGCTGATGTTGACGACGCCGACCTGCTGCTGGTCGAGCCAGCCCAGCGCGGCGGCGATGCGGTCGGCCGCGCCGCCCACCGGGCTGCCGCAATACACGTCGGCCGCGTACAGGCGCGCGCCCGGCGCCGCGCCGCGCAGGTAGTCGGAACGCCCGACCATCAGCGCCGCCACCGCCGTGCCGTGCGGCGCGGGACTCACCTGGCCGCCGCAGCCCCAGCGCGTGATCGCGGCATCCTCGAACACGGGGTGGTCGCCATCGACGCCGCTGTCGACGAGACCGATGCGCACGGCGGCTCCCTCCCCGGCGCGCACGCCGCCCGCCGCCCCGCTGCCCGTGTAGACATGATTGAAATCGTAGCTGCCGGCGGGATCGATGGCGCGCAGGCGTTCGACCATGGCCGCGGTCGACGCACCGGCCGGCAGGCGCAGCACCACCATGCGCTCGCCCAGCCCCGGCAACACCTCGTCGCGTACGACCGACGCGCCCGCGGCCCGCGCTGCCTGCAAGGCCGCCTCGGACGGCGCCCCCGCCAGCACCTCGCCGCGCAATGCCGGCTCGCCGCGCGGGTCGGCCTCGACCTGGTCCGGATGGTCGCGCAGCAGGCGCCGGACGGTGTCGAGGCGCAGGTTGCCGAGATCCGGCAACGGCGCGCGGTCGAGCAACCGGTCGACCGGGCGGCGCACGCCGTCCAGCCCCAGCGGGCCGATGCGGCTGGGCAGCGGCAGCGAGGGCAGGCCCAGCTGCGCGTGCGCGGAGGCGGTGGCGCACAGCAGTGCCAGGGCCACGAGAGCACGCATATTTACGAAGAGACTCATGAGTGGATCATATATGATTGGCTGATACCCCAATAACGAACGGCACCGGGAAGAAAATCCCTGCCCGGATCGTTTATCTCATAGAGACCATGCTTGCCGACGACATTGCCGCCCTGCTGCCCCGCATGCGCCGCTTCGCGCGGGCACTGACCTTTCATCGCGAAGACGCGGACGACCTCGTCCAGATCGCGATGGAGCGCGCGCTCGGCCGCGGCGAGCAATGGGAGCCGGGCACGCGGCTCGACAGCTGGCTGTTCCGGATCATCAAGAACGCGTGGATCGACGAAGTGCGCAGCCGGACGCGGCGCGCCGAGTTGTTCGCGCCCGAGGAGGAAGGCGAACACGTGGGCGACGACACCGCGCAGGCGCACCAGCAGCGGCTCGCGCTGCAGAAGGCGATCAGCCTGCTGTCCGAGGAACACCGGCTCGTCGTCGGCCTCGTGCTTGTCGACGGCCTGCCGTACAAGGAAGCGGCCGACGTGCTCGAGATCCCCGTCGGGACGCTCACGAGCCGCCTCGCACGCGCCCGCGACGCCCTGCAGCAACTGCTGGCCGACCCTACACGAAGGACACCATGACGTATTCCGACGACACCCTGATGGCCTATGCCGACGGCGAGCTCGAAGCCGCCGAACGGGCCGCCATCGAACAGGCGATGCGCACCGATCCCGCCATCGCCGCCGCCGTGGAGCGCCACCGCGCCCTGCGCGCGGACGTGGCCGCCGCGTTTGCCGGCATCCTCGACGAACCCGTGCCAGCGCGGCTGCGGCCGCCGGCACCCGTCGTATCTCTGGCTGTGGAGCGCGACAAGCGGCGGCGCTGGTCGTGGCCGGAATGGGGCGCGCTGGCGGCCACGCTCGTCGTCGGCGTCCTGGCCGGCCGGATGATCCCTGGCGGCGGCGGTCCGGCCATCGCCGGCAACGGCAACCAGGTGTTGGCGCAGGGAGAACTCGCGGCCGCGCTGGACCGCCAGGTCGGCGGCAAGGCGGAGGGCGCGGTGAAAGTGGGCGTCAGCTTCGCCGCCCGCGACGGCGCCTATTGCCGCGGCTTCGTCATGGGCGCGTCGGCCGGCCTCGCGTGCCGGGAAGGCGGACAGTGGAAGATTCCCGTGCTGGCCGAGGCGGAGAAGGAAGCGGCGGGCGGCTACCGCCAGGCCGGCAGCGCGTTGCCGCCGGCCGTGCTGGACGCGATCGACGCGCGCATCGCGGACAGGCCGCTCGACGCGGCGGGCGAGGAAGCGGCGCGGGCGCGCGGATGGCGGCCCGCGCGTTGATCAGCCTTGCGGCTTGAGGATGTTGGCCAGCGCCACGTACTGCTCGAGCCCCACGGCCTCCGGACGCGCGCCCGGATCGATGCCGGCGTCGACGAGCTGCTGTTCGGTGAACATGCCGGCCACGCAGTTGCGGATCACCTTGCGGCGCTGCGAGAACGCCTTCTGCACGACGGCGCCAAGCGTGGCCGCGTCGGCCGGCAGCTGGCGCCGCGTCGGCACCATGCGCACGATGGCGGAATCGACTTGCGGCGGCGGATCGAATGCCGTCGGCGGCACGACGAACAGCATGGCCATGTCGTAGCGCCACTGCAGCATCACGGACAGGCGGCTGTAGGCTTTCGTGCCCGGCTCCGCCACCATGCGCTCGACGACTTCCTTCTGCAGCATGAAGTGCTGGTCCTCGACGAGGTGGGCAAAATCGGCCAGGTGGAACAGCAGCGGGCTGGAGATGTTGTACGGCAGGTTGCCCACCACGCGCAGCTTCTTCCCTTCCGGGACGGGGATGCCGCCGAAATCGAATTTCAGCGCGTCGCCCGAATGGATGGTCAGCCGTTCGCGCGGATACGCTTTTTCCAGGCGCGCGACGAGGTCGCGGTCCAGTTCGACCACGTGCATGTGGTCGAGCTCCTTGAGCAGCAGCGCCGTCATCGCGGCCAGGCCCGGGCCGATTTCGACCATGGTGTCGCCGCGGCGGGGGTTAATGCCTTCGATGATGTCGTGAAGGACGTGGTCGTCGGTCAGGAAGTTCTGGCCGAAGCGCTTGCGGGCTACGTGTTTCATTGTCTTATGCGGGTTGTTGCTGTTGCGCGCGCACCATCGAAACGGCGACGCGGATCGCCTCTTCCATGCTGCCGCAATCGGCCTCGCCCAGGCCTGTGGCGGCCAGGTCGAGCGCCGTGCCGTGGTCGACGGACGTGCGGATCAGCGGCAGGCCGAGGGTGATGTTGACGCCGCGGCCGAACGTCGCGTGCTTGAGTACGGGCAGGCCCTGGTCGTGGTACATGGCCAGTACCGCGTCGGCGTCCCGCAGGTACTTCGGCTGGAACAGCGTGTCGGCCGGATACGGGCCGCGCGCGTCGATGCCGCGTGCGCGCGCATCGTCCAGCACGGGCGTGATCACGGCTATCTCTTCGCGGCCCAGGTAGCCGTTTTCGCCCGCATGCGGGTTCAGGCCCGTCACGAGGATGCGCGGCGCCGCGATGCCGAATTTGCGCACGAGGTCCGCGTGCAGGATGTCCAGCACCTGCGTGAGGCTGTCCTTCGTGATGGCGCCCGGCACGTCTTTCAAAGGCAGGTGGGTCGTGGCCAGCGCCACGCGCAGGTACGATTGATCCGCGCCCGGCGAGCCGGCCAGCATCATGACGACCTTGGGCGTCTCCGTCTTCTCGGCCAGGTATTCCGTGTGGCCGGAAAACGCGACGCCCGCATCGTTGATGGTGCTTTTCTGCAGCGGCGCCGTGACGATGGCGTCCCACCAGCCGGCCTGCGTGCCCTCGATCGCGAGATCGAGCGTGGCCAGCACGGCGCGGCCGTTGGCGGCGTCCAGCTTGCCCGGGACGACGTGCGCGTCGAGCGGCACGTCGACGACGGGGATGATGTCCGGGCCGAAGTGCGGCAGGCCGCTGTGGCGCAGCGCCAGCGTGGAGATCGCGGACAGGCGGATGGCCGGGTCGATCAGGCTCGCCGTGAGGGACAGGAAGGCGGCATCGCCCACGAGCACGCAGCGCGCGTCGGCGCGCAGCGCCCACGCGGCCCGGATCGAGATCTCCGGACCGATGCCGGCCGGCTCGCCGACCGTGATCGCCAGCGTGGGACGTGGGCGCGAGGTTGGCGCGAGCCGTAGGCTCGATGTCATTATTTGTCCTCGCGGAACTCGACGTAGGCGCGGTCGCGGACCTGGCGGCTCCAGTCTTCCAGCGCTTCCTGGCGCTTGCGGTCGGTGAGGACCTGGCGCGCGGCCGCGCGTTCCTTCTCCTTCGACACGTCTTCCGACTTGCGCTCGACGACCTGGATCAGGTGCAGGCCGAACGGGGTCTTGATGACGCCAGATATCTCGCCCGGCTTCAGGGCGTTCATCGGGTTCTCGAATTCCGGCAGCGCGTCGCCCGGGAACAGCCAGCCCAGATCGCCGCCCTTCGAGGCCGAACCGTCGTTCGAGTACTGGCGCGCCATGTCTTCGAAGGTCGCCTGCTTGCTGTCGATCTTCTGCTTGATCTCGGTGAGCTTCTTGCGGGCGTCGTCCTCGCTCTGCGTCGGCGTGATCTTCAGCAGGATGTGGCGCGCGTGCGTCTGCTGCACGACGGCCTGGTCGGCCTTCTGCGCATCCGCCAGCTTGCGCTGGTCGACGAGCTTGATGATGTGGAAGCCGACGTTCGTGCGGATCACCGGCGTCACCTGGCCCGGCTTCAGCTTGTGCAGCTCGCTCGCGAAGATCGGGGGCAGGCGGTCCGGGTCGCGCCAGCCGACGGAACCGCCTTTCAGCGCGTCCGGCGAATCGGAATACGTCGCGGCCATCTTGGCGAAGTCGGCGCCCGTGCGCAGCTGGCGCGCCACTTCGTCGGCGCGCGCCTTGCGGGCGGCGATCTGTTCAGGCGACGCGTTTTCCGGGATGCGCACGAGGATCTGCGAGATGTCCATCTCCACGCGGTCGGCGGCGGCGGCCTTCTCGGCGGCCATGTACGTGTCGATCTCGGCGTCGGTCACCTGGATCTTGCTGTCGACTTCGTGCTCGATCAGGCGCTGCATCATGATCTCGTTGCGGATCTGCTCGCGGAACTGGGAGAACGGCAGGCCGTCCTTCTCCATCGCGTTGCGCATGTCCTGCACGGTCATCTTCTGGTTTTCGGCGATGCGGCCGATGGCGCGGTCGAGCGTCGTGTCGTCGACGCGCACGCCCATTTCCTTGGCCAGCTGGAGCTGGGCGCGCTCGGTGATCATGGCCTCGACGACCTGGCGGCGCAGGTCTTCCTCGGCCGGCATCTGGGCGCCCTGCGCCTTCAGGCGCTGCGCGATCTCGGCCATGCGCTGGTCGACTTCGCGCTTGGTGATGACTTCGTCGTTGACGATCACGTACACGGAATCGATCACGTGGGCGTTGCTGGACGCCGGCGGCAGGAAGCCGGTGCCTGGTTTCGTCGACGGTGCGGCGGCGGGAGCAGCCGATTTGGCAGTAGATGCGGCCTGGGCCAGGACATCGCCGGTGGCGAGGGCGCACAGCAGCACCGCCGCGAGCTTGAGCTGGTGCGGGCGGAGCGGAGACAGACGGGTAGTACGCATATTCAGGAAAGCACTCATTTCAGGTATCTAGTTGTCCATGGCCCGGTCAGGGGCGGCCGACGTTGGTGTTCAGCCGGGTGTAGCCGGGAATGCTCTTGTTGAAAGTCTCCAGCGGATTACCGAAGCCCAGGTGCGACAGGCCGTTCAGTTCGAGCTGGAAGAAGCTCGTCGTCGAGACGTTCTGCGCGGCGGTCACGAAGCGCTGTGCGCCCATGCGGAACACCCAGCAATCCGCCTTGTACTCGAGCCCGACGAGGCTCTCGAGCAGCTTGCGGTCGCGCACCGAGTAGCTGACCCGGGTCACACCATACCACCGCTGCGACAGCGGCCACTGGCCCGAGACGTCGGCGTTGCGGAAGCCGTTGGCGATGCCGAAGGTGTCGCGCTGGTAGCGGTATTCGACGTTCAACACCTTCATCGGGGCCGGCTGCCACTGCACCCCGACATTCGAGCTGTACAGGCTGCGCGCCTGTGCATCGTATTGTACGCCGCTGTCGAAGGTCCACGATTCCGAAATGCGGCCCGACGCCGCGACCAGCGCGTCCGAGCGGGTCTGGTTGCTTTGCTCGTTCGAGTTCAGGCGCACGCGCGGATCGGTGAAGTAATAGCGGCTGCCGACCGCGAGGCGCAGGCGCTCGGCGCCGTTGGACTCGATGAAGCGCGACACGATCGCCGCCGTCAGCTGGTTCGCATCCGACACCTTGTCGGCGCCGACGAAGCGGTTTTCCGTGAACAGCTGGGCGTAGTTGAAACCGGCGACGCCCGTGTCGAAGTTCGGGATGTCGTCCTGGTTCTTGTACGGCGTGCGCACGTAGAACAGGCGCGGCTCCAGCGTCTGCGTGCCGTCCGGCCCGAACAGCGACGTCTTGCGCTCGAATACGAGGCCGCTGTCCAGCGAGAACGTGGGCAGCACGCGCGAGATCTTGTCGTCGGCGCCGACTGCGTTGTGCGTCAGGTTGTACTGCGTCGCGTGCAGCATCAGCTTGGGCGTGACGAACCAGCCCGGATGCACCCACGGATAGCTCACCTGCGCCACCATGTTGGCGCGGTCGCCCTGCACCTGCTTGTCGTCCGGGTGCGTGAAGCGCGTCGCTTCCGCGTCCACCGCCCAGTCGAAGCCGCCCAGCACGTCGTAGCGGCCGGCGTGGAAGTTAATCGTCGGCAGGCGGTTGTACGGCGTGGCCACGGTCAGGTCCGGATTCGCGACGGCGCCCGGATCCTGCAGCACCTGGTAGCTCTGCACGCGCGCCGTCAGGTTCCAGTACTGGCCGTAGTAGTCCGTGCGCAGTTCGCGCAGCAGCTGGCGCTCGGCACTGGCCGCAACGGTGCGCGAGAAGTCGGACGGGTATTCGTTGTCGGACGCCGCGTGCGCGTTCCAGCCGAACGTCCAGTTGGAGTCCAGGTACTGGTTGTGCAGCGTGTCGACCCACCAGCGATTACGGTGCGCCAGGCGGTCGTTCGCGAGGTATTCGACGTGCGTCTCGCCGTGGTACGGACCGCGGTCGGTCTCGCCCATGTAGCGCCCCGTCGCGCCCAGTTGCAGGCCGCGCGCGAAGATGTAGCGCGGGAACAGCGTCAGGTCGCGGTTGGGCGCGATGTTGACGTAATACGGCACCATCAGCTCGGCCGAACCCTTGGAGCCGACGCCGATCGTCGGCGGCAGCCAGCCGGAGCGGCGCGCGCCCGACAGCGAGAACGACAGCGCCGGCGTGCCGATGATGGGCACGTCCTTGAAATAGATGATCGTCTTGCCGGCCGTGCCGACGTCGCGGCCCTGGTCCAGGCGCAGCGTGCTGGATTTAAGATACCAGTCCGGATCGGGGCCTTCGCACGTGCTGTACGTGCCGTCGACGACGACGGCCTGGTCCTCGCCCAGGAAGTTGATGCGCTGCGCCTTGCCCTGCGCATTGTTCATCACCAGCCGATATTCGGGATGCAGCACCCAGCCTTTACCCGTTTCCAGGTTCAGCTGCAGGGCGTCGCCCTTGTAGCGGTCGCCGAAGCGCCACATCGTGATGTGGCCCTCGGCCGTGACCTCGTCCTCGACGCGGCGGTAGCACGCCGTGTCCGCCGTGACGCCGGTGGCGCCGCGCGTGATCTCGACGTTGCGCTCCATGTTCAGGATGCGGTCCGGGCGGCCGCTGAACGACTCGGCGCGCATCGTGATCGGCAGGTCCTGCTCGTCGGTGCGGGGGGCAGCCGGTGTCGCCGTTTGCGCATACAGCGGTCCCGCGGCCACGGCCACGAGGGCGGACACAGCGGCGGCAGTTCGCCGCCGCGGGAATGGTAGGGCCGTCATCCAGCTCATGAAAGATCGCGTTGCACCATGGAGGGCGATTGTTTGGATTGAATCCCTTATTATAGGGGAATTCGTGCGGCACGGTCGCGTTAGTCGGCCCAACGGTAATACTTTGGAAGCGCGACGGTGGACCATAACCCTTTGATTTTCAAAGGGAAATGATTTTTACCGATAGATACAATTTTAACAATGGGATCTTTCCCACCTTAGCCCCGGATGGTCCGATGCGGGTGCAAATGACGTATCATTACACCCGAACCGCCCTGCCCGCGCATGGGCAAACTTACCAACCAGTCACGAACCCGTTCACCGGGACGCTTCATGTCTTCTTCGCCCCAACACGCTCCCTCCGCCTCTGACAAGGATGCCCGCCTCGCCCAGCTGACCGAATGGCTCGTCTCGCTGGACCTGGTCGACGTCGCCAGCCTGCGCCCCGCGTCGGCCGACGCGAGTTTCCGCCGCTACTTCCGCCTCGATGTTGTGCCGGCGCTACGCGACAAGCTGGGTGATACGCTCATCGCCATGGACGCTCCGCCGGAGCGCGAAAACGTGCCCGCGTTCATCCACGTCGACGGCCTGCTGCGCGACGCCGGCGTCACCGTGCCCGCCATCGTGGCCCGCAACGTGGAAGCCGGCTTCCTGCTGCTGTCCGACCTCGGCACGACGACCTATTTGCAGCGCCTGGACGTCGACAACGCGCCGTTCATGTACTCGGACGCCATCGACGCCCTGATCAAGTTCCAGATGACCAGCCAGGCCGGCGTGCTGCCGGAATTCGACCGCGCGTTCGTCCTGCGCGAGCTGAACCTGTTCCCCGAGTGGTTCATCGAACGCCACCTGGGCGCCAGGCTGAACGACATCCAGCGCGCCCAGCTGGATAAAGTGTTCGAGGCGATCACGGCGAACGTGCTCGCGCAACAGCAGGTCTACATGCACCGCGATTTCCATTCGCGCAACCTGATGTTCCTCGACCAGGGCAACCCGGGCGTGCTGGATTTCCAGGACGCCGTCTACGGCCCCGTCACCTACGACCTGGCCTCGCTGCTGCGCGACGCCTACATCCAGTGGGACGAGGAATTCGTGCTGGACTGGGTCGTGCGTTACTGGCAAAGCGCGAAGCAGGTCGGCCTGCCCGTCAATCCGGACATCGACGCGTTCTACCGCGACTTCGAATACATGGCCCTGCAGCGCCACCTGAAAATCCTCGGCATCTTCTGCCGCCTGAATTACCGCGACGGCAAATCCCACTACCTGGGCGACCTGCCCACGGTAATCGATTACGTGCGCAAGACCGCCAACCGCTACACCGAACTCAAGCCGCTCCTGCGCCTGCTCGACGCGCTCGAGGACAAGGCGCCGCAGGTCGGCTACACCTTCTGAAGACAAGCCGATGAAAGCCATGATCTTCGCCGCAGGCCGCGGCGAGCGGATGCGTCCGCTGACCGACACCTGCCCCAAGCCCCTGCTCAAGGTGCGGGGCCGTCCCCTGATCACCTGGCACGTGCTGAACCTCGTGCGCGCCGGCATCAAGGACATCGTCATCAACCACTCGCACCTCGGCCACATGATCGAGGAAGAGCTGGGCGACGGCAGCCGCTACGGCGCGCGCATCGTCTACTCGCACGAGCCGACGCCGCTGGAAACGGCCGGCGGCATCGCCAACGCCCTGCACCTGCTCGGCGACGAACCGTTCCTGGCCGTCTCCGGCGACATCTACGCGCCCTACTTCGACTTCGAGCAGGTTCTCGACGTGCTGAAGGACCACGACGCCGTCGGCCAGCTCATTCCGACCGAGAAGCGCGACATCGCCTGGCTGTACCTGACGCCGAACCCGTGGCACAACCCGGACGGCGACTTCGGCCTCACGATGTACACCTTGTCCAACGAGGGCAACCCGAAGTGGAATTTCGCCGGCATCGGCGTCTATCGTCCTGAAATGTTTGACGGGATCAAGGCGGGCGAGTTCCTGAAATTCGGCCCGCTGATGCGCAAGTTCATTGATCAGGGTCGCGTGGGCGGCGAGATCTACGACGGCCAATGGGTCAACGTGGGCACCGTGCGCCAGCTGGAAGAACTCAACGCGCCGCCAGGCTCCGTCGCGAAGGCTGGGGCATGATGGATTACGCGGCACAGTACGGGAAACGGCGAGCGCGCCTGGCCGCGCAGATGCAGCCCGGCAGCGTGGCCGTGCTGCCCACCGCGCCGGAAGTCCTGCGCAACGGCGACAGCGACTACCCCTACCGCCACGACAGTTCCTTTTACTACCTGACCGGCTTCACGGAACCGGAAAGCGTGCTGGTACTCGCCGCCGCGCATGGCGGCAAGCCGGCCCGCGCCATCCTGTTCTGCCGCGAGAAGAACGTCGAACGCGAGATCTGGGACGGCTACCGCCACGGCCCGGAAGCGGCGCGCACGGCGTTCGGTTTCGACGACGCCTATCCCATTTCCGAACTGGATACGCACATGGCGCGCATCCTCGCCAATGCGCCCGCGCTGTACTACTCGGTGGCGTCGAACGCGGCGCTCGATGCGCAGGTGACCGGCTGGATCAAGGCCGTGCGCGCGCAAGGCCGCACCGGCACGACGGCGCCCGACACGGTCGTGAACGTCCTCCCGCTGCTGGACGAAATGCGGTTGATCAAGGACGCCGACGAACAGGCGCTGATGCTGCGCGCCGGCGAGATCTCGGGCGGCGCGCACGCACGCGCGATGCGCGCGGCAAAGCCCGGCATGTTCGAGTACGAGCTGGAAGCGGAACTGCTGTACGCGTTCCGCAAGCACGGCGCCCAGTTCCCTGCCTACACGCCCATCGTGGCATCCGGCCCGAACGCCTGCATCCTGCACTACAACGTCAACGACCGGCAGATGCAGGACGGCGACATCGTGCTGATCGACGCCGGCTGCGAGCTGGATGGCTACGCGTCCGACATCACCCGCACGTTCCCGGTGAATGGCCGCTTCACGGACGCCCAGCGGACACTCTACGAGCTCGTGCTGGCGGCACAGGACGCGGCGTTCAGGGCCATCGCACCGGGCCGGCCGTATAGCGCCTTCCACGAAGCGGCGCTGCGCGTGCTCGTGCAGGGCATGCTGGACCTGGGCCTCGTCGACAAGACGAAATACGCCACCGTCGACGACGCCATCGCCGACAAGGCCCACGTCCCGTTCTACATGCACGGCACGGGCCACTGGCTCGGCATGGACGTGCACGACGTGGGCGCCTACCGCGACGTCACGCAGGCCGACAAACCTTCGCGCCCGCTCCAGGAAGGCATGGTCGTGACGGTGGAACCGGGCATCTACGTGCGCCCGGCGGACGGCGTGCCGGAACGCTTCTGGCACATCGGCATCCGCATCGAGGACGACGTCGTCGTGACCGGGGACGGCTACCGCCTGCTGACGGCGTCCGCGCCGAAGACGGTGGCCGAGATCGAAGCGATCGTGGGGACCACGCATGGCTGAAGAGACGCTCTCCGTCGATGTCGCGATCTGCGGCGCCGGCCCGGTCGGCCTCGCGCTGGCGGCATTGATGGCGCGCCGCGGCGTGGACGCCAGGCGCATCGCGCTCGTCGACGCGAAGGCGCTGGGCCAGGCGGTCTCCGATCCGCGCTCGATCGCGCTGTCGTGGGGCAGCCGCCAGCTGCTCGTCGACGTGGGCGCGTGGGCCAACGTGCAGCCGCACGCGACGCCGATCCACCAGATCCACGTATCGCGCCGCGGCCACCTGGGCCGCAGCATGATGGACCGCGCCGAACACGCGGTCGACGCGCTGGGCTATGTGGCGCGCTACGGCGACGTCGTCGACGCGCTGGTGCGTGCCTGCGACCGCGAGGGCGTGCAGACCTTGCGCCCCGTGCGCGTGACGGCGCTCCACGAAGACCGCGACGGCGTAGTGCTCGACCTGGACGATGGCCGCAAGCTCCATGCGAAGGTGGCCGTGCAGGCCGAGGGCGGCGTATTCGGCGAACAGGCGGAACGCACCCGGCGGCGCGACTACGTGCAGACCGCGGTCATCGCGCGCGTGTCGGGCAGCCAGGCGATCCCGCACCGCGCCTTCGAACGCTTCACGGACGAAGGCCCGCTCGCGCTGCTGCCGCAGGACGGCGCCGACGGCCATCAATATGCGCTCGTGTGGTGCGTGCGGCCGGAACGCGCGCAGCAGTTGCTGGACCTGGGCGAACCGGAATTCCTGCGCCAGCTGGGCGACGCGTTCGGCGAACGTCTCGGCACCTTTACGCGCGCGTCCGAACGGGCGGCCTTTCCGCTGGGGCTGAATGCGGATCCTCGTTTCAGCGCACGCACGGTCGCCATCGGCAATGCGGCGCAGACGCTGCACCCGGTCGCGGGACAAGGTTTGAATCTCGGCCTGCGCGATGCGGCCGTGCTGGCGCGCCTGCTCGCGCGCGGCATCGACCAGGATCACGGCATCGCGGACGCGCTGGCGCGCTTCGCGGAAGAACGCGCGCGCGACCGCGGCGCCATCATCCGCACGACGGATGCGATGGCGCGCGTGTTCGCGAACACGGGACCGTTGCAGCCGCTGTTCGGGCTCGCGCTGGCCGCGCTGGATACCGTCAAACCTGCGCGGATGCTGCTGGCCGAACTGATGATGTTCGGCCGCAGGTAATCACTCGACCGCCTTCACCATCGATTCAATGACCTTCTTCGCATCGCCGAACACCATCATCGTGTTCGGCTGATAGAAGAGGTCATTGTCCAGCCCCGCATACCCGGACGCCATCGACCGCTTGTTGACGATGATGCTCTTGGCTTTATAGGCCTCGAGGATCGGCATCCCCGCGATCGGCGACTTCGGATCCTTGGCGGCCGGGTTCACGACGTCGTTCGCGCCCAGCACGAGCACCACGTCCGTCTGGCCGAATTCGCCGTTGATGTCTTCCATCTCCGCGACCTGGTCGTACGGGACTTCCGCTTCCGCCAGCAGCACGTTCATGTGGCCCGGCATGCGTCCCGCCACCGGGTGGATCGCGTAGCGCACCTGCACGCCGTGTTCCGTCAGCTTGTCGACCAGCTCCTTCACCGTGTGCTGGGCGCGCGCCACCGCGAGGCCGTAGCCCGGCACGATGATGACGGATTCCGCGTTCTGCAGGATGAACGCCGCGTCTTCCGGCGAGCCCGATTTGACCGGGCGCTGTTCCTTCGCGCCGCCCGTATCTGCCGCTGCCGCCTCGCCGCCGAAACCGCCCAGGATCACGTTGAAGAACGAGCGGTTCATCGCCTTGCACATGATGTACGAGAGGATCGCGCCGCTTGATCCCACGAGCGAGCCCGCGATGATCAGCATCGAGTTGTTCAGCGAGAAGCCGATGCCGGCCGCCGCCCAGCCGGAGTACGAGTTCAGCATCGACACGACGACGGGCATGTCCGCGCCGCCGATCGGGATGATGATCAGCACGCCCAGGATGAACGACAGCACGGCCATCACGATATACGGCGTCCATGCGGGCGCGGCGCCATCCGAGAAGCAGAAAACCAACCCCAGGCCGATGATGGCGAGGGCGACGACCAGGTTGATCATGTGCTGGCCCGGGTAGCGCACGGGCGCGCCCTGGAACAGCCGGAACTTGTATTTGCCGGCCAGCTTGCCGAACGCGATCACGGAACCGGAGAACGTGACGGCGCCCACGAACGTGCCGATGAACAGTTCGAGACGATTACCGAACGGGAGCCCTTCGCCGCGCGCCGCGATGTTGAAAGCCCACGGTTCGGAGACGGCCGCGATGGCGATGCACACGGCGGCGAGACCGATCAGCGAGTGCATCGCGGCGACCAGTTCCGGCATCTTGGTCATCTCGACGCGCTTCGCGGCCACGGCACCGATCGCGCCGCCGACCACGACGCCGAGCAGCACGAGTCCAAAACCCATGCCGCCCGTCTGCATCTGCTCCTTCAGCTTGAACATCAGGGCGATGGTCGTGAGGACGGCGATGCCCATGCCCGTCATGCCGAACGCATTGCCCATGCGCGCGGTCGACGGCGAGGACAAGCCCTTCAAGGCCTGGATGAAGCACACGGACGCCACGAGGTACAGCAGCGTCACGACGTTCATGCTGATCATGTTCATGCGGCCTCCTTGGCACGGACGGCACCGGCGGCATCCTTCGCGCCTGGCGCTGGCTTCGCTTTCGGTTCCTTCTTCTTGAACATCTCCAGCATGCGCTGGGTGACGAGGAAGCCGCCGAACACGTTCACGGCGGCCAGCGCCACGGCGATGGTGCCGGCAACCCTGCCGGTCAGGCCTTCCGTCAGGCCGGCCGCCAGCATGGCGCCGACGATGATGATGGCCGAGACGGCGTTCGTCACCGCCATCAGCGGCGTGTGCAGCGCGGGCGTGACGGTCCACACGACGTGGTAGCCGACGTAGATCGCCAGCACGAAGATGATCAGGTTGATGATGGTATGGCTGATTTCCATGGCGTCTCCTCCCCTTCTATTTGCGTAACACGTCGCCATCGATGGCGACCAGCACCGCGCGCACGATCTCGTCCTCGCGGTCGATGACGAGCTTCCCGTCCTTGTCGATCACGAGCTTCAGGAAGTCCAGCACGTTGCGCGCGTACAGGGCCGACGCGTCGGCCGCCACGAGCGCCGGCAAATTCGGCTCGCCGATGATCGTCACGCCGTGCTTGATCACCGTCTTGCCCAGTTCCGTCAGCGGGCAGTTGCCGCCCTGCTCGATGGCCATGTCGACGATCACGGAGCCCGGCTTCATCGCGCGCACCGTCTCGTCAAGGATCAGCACCGGCGCCTTGCGGCCCGGGATCAGCGCGGTCGTGATGACGATGTCCGCCAGCTTCGCGCGCTCGTGCACGAGTTCCGCCTGGCGCCGCATCCAGTCGGCCGGCATCGGGCGCGCATAGCCGCCCACGCCCTTCGCGATCTCGCGCTCCTCGTCCGTGAGGAACGGCACGTCGATGAACTTGGCGCCCAGCGATTCCACCTGCTCCTTCACGGGCGGACGCACGTCGGACGCCTCGATGACGGCGCCCAGGCGCTTCGCGGTCGCGATGGCCTGCAGGCCGGCGACGCCGACACCCATGATCAGCACGCGCGCCGCTTTCACGGTGCCGGCGGCCGTCATCAGCATCGGCATGAAACGCTGGTATGCGTTGGCCGCCATGATCACGGCCTTGTAGCCCGCGATGTTGGCCTGCGACGACAGCACGTCCATCGACTGGGCGCGCGTGATCCGGGGCGCCGCTTCGAGCGCGAACGCCGTGATGCGCTGCTGGGCCAGCGCGGCCAGGTTGTCGGTATCGAACGGGTTCAGCATGCCGACGAGGGCGGCGCCCGGTTTCATCAGCGCGCGTTCTTCGGCATCCGGGCTGCGCACTTTCAGGACGAGGTCGGCCCCGAGGGCGTCTTCCGCCGTGACGATGCGGGCGCCGGCGGCGACATAGGCATCATCGATCGCGGCAGCGTGGAGGCCGGCGCCCGATTGCACGATCACTTCGTGCTGGGCAGCCAGCTTCTTGACGGTTTCGGGAGTTGCTGCGACACGCGTCTCGCCCGGCCTCGTTTCGGCCGGCACACCAATTCTCATGATGCCTCCGTATAATTGATAAACTGTCTACAATCTAGCATGTAATGCACTCGATCAATACAGATGAGTGGTTTTTCGTAAACAGATCGGCAATTTTCGTGGCCAAGCCCCCGAGAACCTAGCTAAAGTTTCACGCTTTTTGTTGCACATCAATATTCCAACCTGTCCGGAACTGTTGCACCGCAGCGTGCGCCCGAGCAACGCACGTTCCATCAAGGTAGAATGTCGGCTCACTACAAGGACGCGCATGACCCATACCTTCAGACCGTCAGTCACCGTCGCCGCAATCATCGAGCGCGATGGCCGCTTTCTGTTGATCGAAGAAGAAACCAGCGACGGCATCCGCCTGAACCAGCCCGCCGGCCACCTCGACCCGCACGAATCGCTCGAACAGGCGGTGATCCGCGAGGCGATGGAAGAGACGGCGCACGAGTTCATCCCGGAGGCCCTCGTCGGCATGTATCTGTCGCGCTACCACTCGAAATCGCGCGGGCACGACGTGACGTATTTGCGCTTCACGTTCTGCGGCAAGGCCGGCAGGCAGTACGACCAGGCACTGGACCACGGCATCCTGCGCACGCTGTGGCTCACGCGCGACGAACTGGCCGCGTGCCAGGAGCGCCACCGCAGCCCCATCGTGCTGCGCTGCGTGGACGATTACCTGGCGGGCAAGCGCACCCCGCTGGACCTGCTGTACACGGACCACTCGGTCTTCGACGGCGGACTCACTCTCAAACCGGACGTAACCTGAAATGAACAAAAAGAAAGTCGTGATCGGGATGTCGGGCGGCGTCGACTCCTCGGTCGCGGCCTGGATGTTGAAGGAACAGGGCTATGAAGTCGTCGGCCTGTTCATGAAGAACTGGGAAGACGACGACGATTCCGAATATTGTTCCACGCGCCAGGACTGGATCGACGCGGCCAGCGTGGCCGACGTCGTCGGCGTGGACATCGAGGCGGTCAACTTCGCCGCCGAATACAAGGACCGCGTGTTCGCGGAATTCCTGCGCGAATATCAGGCCGGCCGCACGCCGAACCCGGACGTGCTGTGCAACGCCGAGATCAAGTTCAAGGCCTTCCTCGACCACGCGATGAAGCTGGGCGCCGATTTGATCGCGACCGGGCACTATGCGCGCGTGCGCCAGAACGGCGAAAAATTCGAGCTGCTCAAAGCGCTCGATTCGACCAAGGACCAGAGCTACTTCCTGCACCGCCTGAACCAGGCGCAGTTGTCGAAATCGCTGTTCCCGCTGGGCGAGATCGCCAAGACGGAAGTGCGCAAGATCGCGGAAAAGCTGAACCTGCCCAATGCGGCGAAAAAGGATTCGACCGGCATCTGCTTCATCGGCGAGCGCCCGTTCCGCGAATTCCTCGGCCGCTACCTGCAGCACAAGCCGGGCCCGATCAAACTCGATAACGGCCAGACGGTGGGCGAGCACGTGGGCCTGTCGTTCTATACGCTGGGCCAGCGCAAGGGCATCGGCATTGGCGGCCTGAAGTCGCACAAGAATGCCGACGGTACGAGCGAGCCGTGGTTCGTGGCGCGCAAGGATATCGCCACCAACACGCTGTACATCGTGCAGGGCCACGATCACCCGTGGCTGCTGTCGGAGAAGCTCGGCGCCGGCCAGGCCAGCTGGATCGCCGGTGAGCCGCCCGGGGTTGCGGACACCTCGCGTGCGCTGTCGGCCAAGACGCGCTACCGCCAGGCCGACGTACCGTGCACGGTGACGCCGGAAGGCCTCGACCGCTTCACGCTCGACTTCACCGACCCGCAATGGGCCGTGACGCCGGGCCAGTCGGCCGTGCTGTACGACGGCGACGTCTGCCTGGGCGGCGGCATCATCGACACGGCGAGCGCCGTCTGATTGTTGCGTTCGTCCCGCAGCCACGGCATTTTTGTGCGCGATTGTCATTTGTCCATCGTATCTGACACAAAAATGTCGTAATCTCTCGGTATATTGCCACACGGAAATTAACGAGGATTATCAATGGCCGAAAACATCGTCAACAACGCGACCGAAGTGCTGTCGTTCCGCCTGGGCGGCGAGGAATACGCCATCAGCATCCTGAAGGTCCAGGAAATCCGTGGCTACGACGCCGTCACGCGCATCGCCAACGCGCCCGAGTACCTGAAGGGCGTCGTCAACCTGCGCGGCAGCATCGTGCCGATCGTCGACATGCGCATCAAGTTCAACGTCGGCGCGCCGACGTATGACGCGTTCACCGTCGTGATCGTCCTGAACATCAACAACCATACGATCGGCATGGTGGTGGACAGCGTCTCGGACGTCGTCACGCTGACGCCGGACCAGATCAAGCCGGCGCCGGACCTGGGCGCCACCGTGTCGGGCGAATACCTGCGCGGGCTGGGCACCGTCGACGAGCGCATGCTCATCCTGCTCGATATCGACAAGCTGCTCGGGTCGGAAGAGATGGGGTTGCTGGCCGCGGCGAAAGACGCGGCCTGATCAACGTCGTTCCCGCGCAGGCGGGAACCCATGCAGAGTGTGCGGAAACGCGAACTCAGTATGGCTCCCCGCCTTCGCGGGGATGACGTCAGGCTGCCACGGCAGCTCTCTTCTCCACCCACTGCACGAACGCCTGCGGCGCCAGCGGCCGCGCATACAGATAGCCCTGCGCTTCGTCGCAATCCGCCTGCTTCAGCACATCCACGACGTCCGCCGTCTCCACCCCTTCCGCCACCACGCGGTGCCCCAGGTCGTGCGACAGCTTGATCATCGCCGCCACCAGTGAGCGCTTGCGCTCGTCGCGTTCGATGCCGCGCACGAACGACTGGTCGATCTTGACCACCTGCGCCGGCAGGCTTTGCAGATAGGCCAGGCTGCTGTAGCCCGTGCCGAAATCGTCGATCGCGAGCCGCACGCCGGCCGCATCCAGCGCCTGCAGGGTGGCCTCGGCCAGACGCGGGTTCTTCATCAGGGCACTCTCCGTGATCTCCAGCGCGAGGCTGGCTGCCGGCAGGCCGTGGCGGCGCAGGCCGTCGACGATGCGCTCGCAGAAGTCCGGCTCCAGCAGGTTCACGGCCGACACGTTGACGGCCACCTGCAGTTCGATACCCGCTTCCCACCACGCCGCCAGCTGGCGCAGTGCCGTCTCCACGACCCAGCGCGTGGTCGCGCGCACCATCGACGTCTGCTCGACGATGGGAATGAACTCGGCCGGCGACACGTCGCCGAACGTCGGATGCGTCCAGCGCAGCAGCGCTTCCGCGCCGATGCACGCGCCACTGTCCAGGTCGACCTTGGGCTGGTACACGAGGCGCAGCTGGCCGCTGTTCTCGAGCGCCGCGCCGAATTCGTTGATGAGCCAGAAGCGGCGCCGGTACACGGCATCCTGCTCCCACGAGAACACGGACACGTTGCGGTCCATCTCGAACGCATGGCGCGCGGCCGAGTGCAGGTTGCGCAGCAGGTCCGCGCACGCCGTAGGGCCGATCTGGAACGGCACGATGCCCACCGTCGCCGTCGTCACGAAGCGCGACGTCACCGATTGCGCACGCTGGCGCAGCCAGTCTCCCAGGTCCGCGTAGAACGCATCCAGCTCGATGCCCACTGGCGCGATGAAGGCGAATTCCGTCGCGCCGATGTGGTACACGGTGCTCGTCTTGCCGATCGTCGCGTCCAGCATGCGCACGGCCTCGCCGACGATTTCGTCGAGGTAGGCCGCGCCCATCGCGCGCATCGCGTTGCCCAGCTGCTCCGGGCTCGCCAGGTTCACGAGCGCGGCGAGGCGGTGTTCGCCGCGCGGGCAGTCCATGGTGAGGTCCTTGAAATCGTCGAGGAATTGCGTGCGGTTCGGCAGGCCGCTGACGGCGTCGACGCGGCCCAGCGCATGCTGCAGCTCGATCTGTTCCATCACCATCGCCGCGAGGTCGGTCAGCGCCACGCGCTCGGCGTCCGTGATCGTGCGCGGGCTCGGGCCCAGCACGCACATCGCGCCCAGGCACCAGCCGTCGTGCGTGACGAGCGGCGCGCCCGCGTAGAAACGCACGCCGGACGCGGCCAGCACGCCGTCGTGATAGCACGCATCCAGCTGCAGGTCCTCGATGACCAGCAGCGCGCGCTCGTCGGCCACCTGCCCGCATGGCGCCTTCATGCGCGGGATCGAGTCGTGCTCGACGCCCACGCGCGACTTGAACCACTGGCGGTTGCTGTCCGTCAGCGACACGGCCGCGATGGGCAGCCCGAACAACTGGGCGGCCATGCGGGTGATGCGGTCGAAGGCCTCGCTCGGGGGCGTGTCGAGCAGGTTCAGCTTGCGCAACACATCGAGACGGGCGGCTTCGCCGCGCGGGCGGAGGTGGGACAGGGGCATGGTTGCCTTACTTGATTTGACGGATTTGACTAATTTATTGGATTCTGATCGGCAAATTTCCGATAGTCAACAAATACTTGAGTCATATAATCAAATACTTGCCGGATATCCGGCAAAGCAACAACTCAAATCCGTCAATTTCGTTGATGAATGACACCTATACAAGTAGAATGCCGTGACCATGCCGACACCCCGCATCGACGATTCGGACGATCCCGTCCTCACCACCGCCGCCGCCGCGCGCCTGCTCGGCGTGGCCGTCAGCACGACCCAGCTTTGGCTGGAGAGCGGCGCCCTGCCCTCGTGGAAGACGCCGGGCGGCCACCGGCGCGTGCGCCTGTCCGCCGTGACGCGCCTGCTGGCCGCCAAGGCCGGGCAAGCGCCACCCCGGGCCGGGCTGGCCACCGATCCCGAATTTCGCCCCGGTCACGCGCCGGGACATCCTGTGCCGCCGGACGAAAAGGCACGCCTCGCCGCCGTCGCGGCGAGCGGCCTGGTGGACTCGGCGCCGGAGCCCGTGTTCGACCGCCTGACGTGGCTGGCAACGCAGGTGACGGATTGTCCGATGGCGCTGGTCACGGTGCTGACGTCGCGCCGCCAGTGGTTCAAGGCGCGCACCGGCGTCGACCTCGCGGAAACGCCGCGCGACTGGGCCTTCTGCAGCCATGCGATCGTGCAGGAAGAACCGTTGATGGTGGAAGACGCGTCGCGCGATGCGCGCTTTGCCGCCAACCCGCTCGTCACGGGACCGCTGCGCGTGCGCTTCTACGCCGGCGTGCCGCTGGTCGATGCGGGCGGCCATGCGCTCGGCACACTGTGCGTGCTGGACAGCGAGCCGCGCCGCCTGCGCGCGCGCGAGATCAAGGCATTGCAGGAATTGGCGGCCATCGCCGTGGAGGAGCTGCGGCGCCGAACCTGAAGGTCAAGGCCCGCGGTGCTTCTTGACGATGGAGATGACGGTATTGCGGATCGTGCGCAGCACCGTGTCGGCCTTGAACGGCTTGACGATGAAGCCGTGCACGCCGGCCGCGACCGCGGCCTGGATGGCGGGCGCGTCGAGCGAGCCGGAGACCATGAAGATCAGCGTCTTGGGCAGTTGCGCGCGCAGCTGGTCGACGGCTTCCCGGCCATCCTCGAACTGTTCGCGCGCGATGCAGAAGATGTGCGGCTGGTGCCTGAGCGCGAGCGCGAATCCGGCCGCCGCCGTATGGGCCTGGCCGGCCACGTCGTAGCCGCCGTCCGTCAGCACCGTGTTGAGGAGGCCGCGCGCGACGGCGCTACCGTCGACGATGATCGCCTTGAGCATCGATTTCCTTTCTTCAGTCTGACTCGTAGGCCAGCATGTTCCACGTGACGCCCAGCCGCACGTCGGTCTTCAGTTGCACCAGCTTGCGCGACACCTCGAGGATCTCGCGTTCCGCGCGCAGGCGTTCGCCCAGCGGCGTCTTGAGGATGCCGGCGCCGGCCATGACGGCGTCCAGGTCGCCGTACGCGCCCAGCAGCCGCGCCGCCGTCTTCATGCCGATCTTCGACACGCCCGGCACGCCGTCCGTCGGGTCGCCCATCAGCGCCAGCAGGTCGTGCAGGCGTTCGGGCGCGACGCCGAACTTGTTGCGCACCCAGGCATCGTCGTGCCACTCTCCCTTGAAATGATCCCACACGAGCGCGCCGTGCGCGATCAGCGGGTGCAAGTCCTTGTCGGTGGTGGCGACGACGGCATCGCCACGCCCCTCCGCCAGCCAGCGCATCACGCCCGTGCCGATGACGTCGTCGGCCTCGACCTCGGGCAGCATCAGCACGTGCAGGCCGACGCTGCGCAGGCGGTCGTGGAATTCCGGCAGCGCCTCGCGCAGCACGCCCGGCATGGGCGCCCGGCCTTCGCGGTAGCGCGGATACAGCGCGTGCCGCCATGTGGGGCCGCCGTAGTCGAACGCGGCCAGCACGTGCGTGGGCGCGTGCGCTTCGAGCAGGTTGCGGAACGACGAGAACGCGTGGCGCAGGGCGATGCTCGCCTTGAGGTCGGAGTCCGGTTCGGGACTCGCCTCGTATACGCGCCGCACGATGTTCAGGCCGTCGATGGCCAGCAGCTTCGCCATGTGTCTCTTACTTCACAAAATCGTATTGTCCGCCCCGTTCGAGCGCACGCTTGTAGGCCGGGCGCGCGTGGATCTTGCCGAGGAAGGCGACAAGGTTCGGATATTGCCCATCCAATCCGCCGCGCGCGGCTGCCGCTTCCAGCGGAAAGCTGATCTGGATGTCGGCGGCGGAAAACGCGTCGCCCGCGAACCACGTGTGCGTGCTTAATTCCCCCTCCAGGTACGCCAGGTGCTGGCGGATCTGCGGCAGCACGTAACTGCTCTTGACCTTGTTCGCGATGGCCTTGGCGATCGGACGCACGAAGAACGGCGCCGGGCTTTTCTCCACCTGGTCGAATACGAGTTTCAACAGCAGCGGCGGCATCGCCGAGCCTTCCGCGTAGTGCAGGAAATACGTGTAGCGCAGCCGCTCGGGCGTGCCCGGCTTTGGCGCCAGCGCCGGACCGTAACGGTCGACGAGGTATTCGACGATCGCACCGGATTCCGCGACGATCGTGTCGCCATCCTGGATCACGGGCGACTTGCCGAGCGGGTGCACGGCGCGCAGTTCGGGCGGCGCCAGCATCGTCTTCGGATCGCGCTGGTATTTCCTGATCTCGTAGTCCAGGCCCAGTTCTTCCAGCAGCCACAGGATACGCTGGGAGCGCGAGTTGTTCAGGTGATGGACGACGATCATCAGCGTGTACCAGGATGGGAAAGGCGGTAGCTTAGCATTCTTGCGTGCCGACCAGAAGCAAACCGACAACATACTCCAGGGAAGATAGCCCATATATCGCTGGAAAGATCAGCTCCCTGACCATTTACAAGACTATAAAAGAACGTTGTAGAGATGCCGCGTCAAGGCATGTAATTTGACGAAGTTCACGAATGACGGGCTTCATCCAACGCTTCCCTGATTACACTCCATGTGACTTTCCACAAATCAATTCACGCTCATGAACTTTCGTCAACTCGGCATCCGCAGCAAGCTCATGCTCAGCATGGGCGTGTGCCTGCTCGTCTTCATCGCCATTTCCTCCACCTTGTCCATTTCGATGACGAGCGCGCAGATGCGCGAGCGCGTCGTCGACAATGAATTGCCTGCGCGGATCAGCGCCATCCGCAACGACATCCAGCGCCAGATCGCGGAACCCGCCGCGATCTCGCAGACACTGGCGAACAACACTTTCCTGCAGGCGTGGGAAGACGCCGGCAATCCGGACGACGGCCTCGCCGCGTGGACCGCGCAGTCCAGGCGCCTGTTCGAGGCCAACCACGCGGCCACCGTGTTCTGGGTATCGGACACGACGTCGAAATACTTCACCGAAAAAGGGTTCGACCGCACGATCGACAAGCAGTCGGACAAGGATGCGTGGTTCAAGAAATTCCTGGACAGCGGTGTGTCCTATTCGCTCAACCTGGACAAGGATGGCACCACGGGCGTCTACACGCTGTTCATCGACTCGCGCGTGCAGACGCCGGGCGGCAAGCTGGCGATCGCCGGACTGGGCCTGTCCGCCGAAGCGCTGGCGAACAGCATCCGCAGCTACCGCCTCGGCAAATCCGGCTACGTCTACCTGGTGAGCAATGACGGTACGCTGCTGGTCCACCGCGACCGCAGCCTGCTCGACGGCCACCACACCCTCGACAAGCAGCCCGGTTTCACGCCCGAACTCGTACGTTCTCTGCTGGGCAAGCAAGCATTCGCCTCGAGCCGCTACGACGCGCCGGCGGGCCGCCAGTTCGTCGCCTCGTCGTATGTGCCGGAGCTGAACCTGTACGTCGTGGCCGAGGTGCCGGAGGCCGAAGTGCTCGGTAACATCGGACAGACGGCCGCAGTGTCCGCCATCGTTGCCGCCCTCGTCGGCGGTGCCGTCGGTCTCGCCGCGATCTGGTTCGTCGCGGGCGCCATCTCGGCGCCGGTGATGGGCGCGGCCTGCATGCTGGGCGAGATCGCCGACGGTGAAGGTGACCTGAGCCGCCGTCTGCAGGCGGACGGCGAGGACGAAGTCGGCAAGCTGGCGCAGGCGTTCAACCGCTTCGTCGGCTCGCTGAGCGGCACGATCGGCAAGGTGCGCGACAGCAGCCATGTGATCGCCGACGCCACCGAGGAAATCGCACGCGGCAACCTGGACCTGTCGGCGCGCACGGAAGCGCAGGCGTCGAGCATCGAAGAGACGGCGGCCGCGATGGAAGAACTGACGACCACCGTGCGCCACAACGCGGATAACGCGATGGAAGCGAACCGCCTCGTGTCCGAGACGGCGCAGTCGGCCGAGAAAGGCGGCGCCGTCGTGGCGGAAGTCGTGCGCACGATGGGCGCCATCACGGAAAGCTCGCGCAAGATTGCCGAGATCATCGGCGTCATCGACGGCATCGCCTTCCAGACCAATATCCTCGCGCTGAACGCGGCCGTGGAGGCCGCGCGCGCGGGCGAACAGGGCCGCGGCTTCGCCGTCGTCGCGGGCGAGGTGCGCACCTTGGCGCAGCGCTCGGCGGCGGCATCGAAAGAGATCCGCCAGCTGATCCTGGACTCGGTCGCCAAGGTCGACGCGGGCAGCACGCTGGCCGACGGCGCGGGCCACGCGATGGAAGCGATCGTCGCCTCGGTGCGCCGTGCGGAAGTCCTGATGCGCGACATCGCGGCGTCCAGCCAGGAACAGAGCCTGGGCATCGCGCAGGTCAACCAGGCGATCGCGCAGATGGACGACGCGACGCAGCAGAACGCGGCCCTCGTCGAAGAAGCCGCCGCCGCCGCAGCCGCGCTGCAGGAACAGGCGCGCGAACTGGATGCCGTCGTCAGCACCTTCAAGCTGGCCGCAAGCACGCCGGCCGTCGCGACACCGGCAGGCCGCAAGCTCCTGCCCGCCTGATCCCCAGACCATTTCTTTAAACCGGGGTCAGAGCCCGTTTTTGGGAAATTTCCAAAAACAGGGCTCTGACCCCGGTGTTTTGGTGGCGCGTTTGCAGACTTTTCCACGGTTCGGTACCATGCTCGGTTGCAATCTTTATCCAAGATTGCTCACTCAACCGTCCCGTGGAGACCAATCCGATGCCGCGTTACCGCCTGCCGTCCCTGTCCGTCCTTTCCCTCGTGCTTGCCGCCGCCTTCGCCAGCGCCGCGCACGCCCAGACGTCACCGATGGCGCCGGATATCCCGGCCGGAAAATTCGAGACGACGGTCCCGAACGCCGACTACGTCAAGCAGGACGTCATGATCCCGATGCGCGACGGCGTCAAGCTGCATACCGTGATCGTGATCCCGAAGAGCATCATGGACGGCAAGGCGCCGATCATGCTGACGCGCACGCCGTACAACGCCTCGGGCCGCGCGGGCCGCATGAAGAGCCCGCACATCACGTCGATTCTCGGCGACGGTGACGACGCCTTCATCGAGAACGGCTACATCCGCGTATTCCAGGACGTGCGCGGCAAGTACGGCTCGGAAGGCGACTACGTGATGACGCGCCCCGTGCGCGGCCCGCTGAACAACACACAAGTCGACCACACGACCGACGCGTACGACACGATCGACTGGCTGATCAAGAATATCCCGCAATCGAACGGCAAGGTCGGCATGGTCGGCTCGTCCTACGAAGGTTTTACCGTGCTGATGGCCCTCGTCGACCCGCACCCGGCGCTGAAGGCCGCCGTGCCGATGAGCCCCATGGTCGACGGCTGGCGCGGCGACGACTGGTTCCACAACGGCGCGTTCCGCAACCCGAACCTCGCCTACATCGCCAGCCAGAACGCAGCGCGCGGCGAAGGCGAGAAGATCGTCACCGGCATCAACGACGACTACGACGCCTGGCTGCGCGCGGGCTCCACTTCCGACTTCGCGCACCTCTACGGTGTCGACCAGCTGAACTTCACGAAGAAGCTGTTCGAGCATCCGGCCTACGACAACTACTGGCAGGAGCAGGCGCTGGACAAGATCCTCGCCAGGCGTCCGCTGGCCGTGCCGACGATGACCGTCGTCGGCCGCTGGGACCAGGAAGACATCTACGGCGCCTACGCAACCTATGCCGCCGTCGAGCCGCAGGACAGGACCAATAAACTGAATTCGCTGGTGGTGGGCCCGTGGCGCCACAGTGGCGTCAATTACGAAGGCTCGACCTTGGGCGCGCTGAAATTCACGGGCGACACCGCGCGCGAATTCCGCCGTGAAGTCATGCTCCCGTTCTTCAACCAGTACCTGAAGGATGGCGCCCCCGCGTTCGACACGCCGCCCGTGTGGTCGTACCAGACCGGCGTCAATCGCTGGCGCCGTCTCGACCAGTGGCCGCTCGTGCCGGCCGCCACGCCGCTGTACCTGAAGCCGGGCTTCGGCCTCGCGTTCGAGAAGGCGCAGGGCAAGGCCGACAAGACGGCCGCATTCGACGAATACGTGTCCGATCCGGCGAAGCCGGTGCCGTTCGTGCCCCGTCCCGTGCACCTGAACGACGCCAACGTGTGGAAGCCGTGGCTCGTGACGGACCAGCGCAGCTATTCGGATCGCCCCGACGTGCTGACCTACACGACCGCTCCGCTCACCGCCCCGCTGCAGCTGGCCGGCCAGCCGATGGTCGACCTGTACGCGTCGACGTCGGGCACGGACAGCGACTGGGTCGTCAAGCTGATCGACGTGTACCCGGACGAAGTCGCGGCGCAGCCGGAAATGGGCGGCTACCAGCTGCCGATCGCGATGGACATCTTCCGCGGCCGCTACTACCAGGGCCTGGACAAGCCGGCCGCGATCCCCGCGAACAAGGCCGAGCGCTATCGCTTCGCGCTGCCGAACGTCGACCACGTGTTCCTGCCGGGCCACCGCATCATGGTGCAGATCCAGTCCAGCTGGTTCCCGCTGTACGACCGCAACCCGCAGACGTTCGTGCCGAACATCTTCTACGCCAAGCCGGGCGATTATCGCAAGGCGACGCAGCGCGTCTATCACGCGCCCGGACTGGAGAGCGCGATCGAGCTGCCGGTGGTGCAAGCCGGGAAGTAATTCATGCACTGTGGCTGAGCGGCGACACATATGTTAAATCCGTAGGACTTTCGTGGACGGAAAGGTAGGCTGTCCCTTGTCGCTCCACGAGGTCCTGCCAATGAAATTCATCGCCACCGCCGGCGCCCTGCTGCTGGCCAGCACAGTCGCCCACGCCCAGACGTCTCACTGGGCCTTCAGCTACACCGGCTTCTACGACCAGGAAGCCGCCGCCTTCCTGCCCGGCCTGCGCATCGACGGTTCGTTCACCGGCGTCGATGCCAACGGCGACGGGGTCCTCGAGCGGGGCGAGCTGACGTCGCTGCTGGTCGATGCGAAGGACTACGTGGCCTGCGCCGCGGGCAGCAATACCTATTACCACTGCGACGCCGACAGCTTCCGCTTCTCCGCGGAGAGCGGCCTGTCGTTCGGCGTCAGCGAGTATTCCAGCGATCCCGAAGGTCTCTACGGCGGCGGCCATTTCGTCACGACGGGGCAGATGGTCTACGACTACCAGTTCAACCCGTACGGCGGTTCGGAACACCACCTGCTGTGGACGGACGGTACGACATTCACGATGTCGGCCGCCCTGCCCGGCACGGAATCGGTGCCGGCCGTGCCGGAAGCGCCCACGTGGGCGATGCTGCTGGCGGGCGTGGGCGGCATCGGATTGTGGCGCCGCCGGCGCGCCTGATTTCCGCGGTTTGCCCTAGACTGGGGGCATGGGCGCAATCTACATCGGCATCTCGGGCTGGCGTTACGAACCATGGCGCGGGGTGTTTTATCCGCCCGGCCTCGCGCAGGCGCGCGAACTGGCACCGGATCGCGCGCCCTGCCCACCATCGAGATCAACGGTTCCTTTTATTCGCTGCAGCGCCCATCCAGCTACGCGGCGTGGTACGACGCAACGCCGCCCGGTTTCATCTTCGCCGTGAAGGGCAACCGCTTCCTCACCCACATGCTCAAGCTGCGCGGCATCGAGACGCCGCTCGCCAACGTGCTCGCGTCGGGCGTGTTCGCGCTGCGCGAGAAGCTCGGGCCCTTCCTGTGGCAGCTCCCGCCGCTGCTGCGCAAGTACAACGTGGCGCTGGTGGTGGCCGATACGGCCGGCAAATGGCTGGAGGTCGATGACGTGACGGCGGACTTCGTCTACATCCGCCTGCACGGCGTGCACGAGCTGTATGCGAGCGGGTACGAGCACGCATCGCTGGAACGCTGGGCCGCGCGCATCCGCGCCTGGGCGGAGAATGGGGATGTGTACTGCTACTTCGACAACGACATCAAGGTCAGGGCGCCGTTCGATGCGAAGCGGTTGATGGGAATTCTTGGGACGGCATGAACCGTCGTTCCCGCGCAGGCGGGAATCCAAGTACTTTGCGTCGACGCCTACAGAATTGGGCCCCCGCCTTCACGGGGGCGACGGGTTTTAGCGCTGGACGTGCACCTGGATGATCTTGCGCCCTTTCGCATCCTTCTCGGGCAGCGGCTCGGTCTCGCACGTGCCGCACGTATCGCACCCGCTGCCGCAGCTCGAATCTGTACCGAGCCACTGCACGATGCGGCCACGGCCGGTGCCGCCCGACAGCTTGTAGACGAGCTTTTCGCGCCACGCCTTGGGCAGGTACTTGACCGCCGCATACAGCGCGGCGAAGGCGACGATGACTGCGACGATCAGGTATTGCAGCATGATCAGCTCCCCAGCACGGACCGTGCGATGTGGAAGGTCAGGAACGAGGCCGTGTACGCGAGCGCGAACATGTAGCCGGCCATCAGCAGCGCGTAGCGCACGCTGCCCGTCTCGCGGCGCACGACGGACAGCGTCGACAGGCACTGCGGCGCGAACACATACCATGCGAGCAGCGACAACGCCGTCGGCAGGCTCCACGATGCGGCGATGATCGGCGTCAGCGAGCTGGCCACGTCGTCGCCGCCGCCCGACAACGCGTACACCGTGCCCAGCGCGCCGACGGCCACTTCGCGCGCGGCCATGCCCGGCACGAGCGCGATGCAGATCTGCCAGCCGAAGCCGATCGGTTCGAACACGACGGCCAATGCGCGGCCCAGCATGCCCGCGATGCTGTAGTAGATCGGCGGATGCGTCGCGCCTTCCGGTGCGCCCGGGAAGCTGGACAGGAACCAGACGAGCACCATCAGGGTGAGGATCACGGTGCCCACGCGGGTGATGAAGATGCGCGCGCGTTCCCACAGGCCCAACGCCAGGTTGTTCAGGTGCGGCCAGTGGTAGGCGGGCAGTTCCAGCATCAGCGGCTGGTGGCCCTTGGCGCCCATCGTGCGTTTGAATACATAAGCGACGGCCATCGCGCTGATGATGCCGGCCGCGTACAGCAGGAACAGCACCATGCCCTGCAGGTTGATGCCGGCGGCCAGTTCGCGGTTCGGGATGAACGCCGCGATCACGAGCGCGTACACGGGCAGGCGCGCGGAACACGTCATCAACGGCGCGATCATGATCGTGACGAGGCGGTCGCGCGGATTCTGGATCGTGCGCGCGGCCATCACGCCGGGAATCGCGCAGGCGAACGACGACAGCAGCGGGATGAACGCGCGGCCCGAGAGGCCGACGCCGCCCATCATGCGGTCGAGCAGGAACGCGGCGCGCGGCAGGTAGCCGCAATCCTCCAGCACGAGGATGAAGAAGAACAGGATCAAAATCTGCGGCAGGAACACGAGCACGCTGCCGACGCCGCCCAGGATACCCTCGACGATCAGGCTGCGCAGCGGGCCATCGGCCATGGCGCCGCCGACCCACTGGCCGATGGCGTCGACGCCGTTCTTGATCAGGTCCATCGGCACGGCGGCCCAGCTGAACACGGCCTGGAAAATCAGGAACATCGTGGCCGCCAGGATGACGGGGCCGATCACCGGGTGCAGCACGACGTGGTCGATCTGCTCGCTCAGATTGCCCTTGTCGTTGTCGAAGCCGACCGTCGCGTCGATGATGCGGCGCACCTCGCGCTGCGTTTCCTCGACCGGGACGGCGTCGATGGCCGACAGCGGGTTCGGCTTGATCTGCAGGTCGAACGGCATGGCTTCCAGCGCCGCCAGCAGGCCCTTCTCGCCGCCCGCCTGGATGGCCACGGTCTCGATGACGGGCATGCCCAGCTCTTTCGACAGGCGCGCCGTGTCGATCTCGATGCCGCGCTTCCTCGCCACGTCGACCATGTTCAGCGCCAGCACCATCGGCAGGCCCAGGCGCTTGATCTCGAGGACGAGGCGCAGGTTCAGGCGCAAATTCGTCGCGTTGACGACGCAGACGACGGCATCCGGCGTCTGCTCGCCGGCGCGCAGGCCGGCGACGACGTCGCGCGTGATCGCTTCGTCGGGCGTGTGGGCGTTCAGGCTGTAGGCGCCCGGCAGGTCGAGCACGCGCAACGCGCGGCCACCCGGCAGCGTGAAGCTGCCTTCCTTGCGTTCGATGGTGACGCCGGCGTAGTTCGCGACCTTCTGGCGCGCGCCGGTCAGGCGGTTGAACAGGGCAGTCTTGCCACAGTTCGGATTACCCAGCAGGGCGATGAGCGGCGTTTTTGCGGCCGCCTGGACCTGCTGATCTACTGCTCCCATATTGGTTCCATTACTCCGGCTGGATCGAGACCAGCGCCGCCTCGAAGCGGCGCAGGGCGAACGTCGACTGGCCGACCTTGACCGCCAGCGGACCGCCGGGCAGGCCGCGCTTGAGCATGCGGATGCGCTCGCCCGGCACGAAGCCCAGTTCCATCAGGCGGCGCGACACGTCGATGCCGCCGTCGCGGCTGCCGACCGCGTTCGGCGCGAGATGGATCACGGTGCCGCTCTGGCCGGCCTTGAGGCTGTCGAGCGTGGTCAGGGTAGGAGCAAGAGTCATGGTGTCGCTTCCGGGTAGTGATGCGATGCTTTTACGGTTGGGTACATCATAAACCTAAATGCGAATTATTTCTATTTGCGGTTTGTCTACTTCCGATCTCTCAGCCTTCATTTAACGCAACAACGCAACAAAAACGCTTGCATTCGCGATCCAACTTGAGCAGAATACGAAGGGTAATGAGAATGATTCGCATTATAGACCAAGAAGCAACGGCCTGTGATGCATCCACCACCGGAACCGTCCATGATCGTCTGTGTCTGCAATAACATCTCCGACCGCGAAATCCGCCAGGCGGTCGACCTCGGCCTCACGTCGATGGCCGACCTGTACAAGGAACTGGGCGTCGGCACCTGCTGCGGCAAATGCGTCAGCTATGCGCGCGAAGTGATGCACGAGCACCTGGAAAGCAAGACTGTCGTCACCGAGCTGCGCCGTGCGCCGGCCGACAGGCTCGTCGCCTGATCCACGCATCTTCCCGCGCAGGCCGCCGCGGCGCCCGATATTGCCATGCAAAATCGGTACGTGCACCCGACCATGCACGACCCGGTCTTGGTAATATGTGACTTCCGACGCATCCGGATTTCACTCCCATGCCCGTAATCCCGTTCCGCCCACCCCAAGCGCCCTTTACGGTCCAGCCGCCCCCGCAGCCGTCGCGTCGCGCCGTCATGGTCAAATGGCTGCGCAAGACGCATGGCTGGATAGGTCTATGGGGCGCCGTGCTCGGCCTGTTGTTCGGCAGCACTGGCATCCTCCTCAACCACCGTGCCGTGATGAAAATTCCCGCCGTCCAGGCGCAGGCGTCCACGGTCCAGGTTCCCTTGCCCAGTCCGTCACCCGGCAGTCCGCAGGCGCTGGCGACCTGGCTCAAGCGCTCGTTGCGGCTGGAGCCGGAGCCCGGACGCGTAACAGCCGAGGCGGCGCGCCCGGTCGCGTGGGGCGACAAGTCCCTGATCCAGCCCGCGCGCTGGAGCGCCAGTTTTACTTCACCGTCCGGCAATGTCCAGGCCGAGTATTGGGTCGGTAACAGCTATGTCACCGTCAAGCGCGCCGAGAACAATGTTTTCGGCACCCTCGTCAACCTGCACAAGGGCGTGGGCATGAGTGCCGCATGGATCCTGCTCGTGGACACGCTGGCCGGTTCCATCATCCTGCTGTCGCTGTCCGGCGTCGTGCTGTGGTCGCTCACCAACCGGCGGCGCACGGTGGGCATCGTGATCGGGGCCGTGTCGTTGCTGGCGGCGGGCGGTCTGGCACTGGCGGCGATATGACCCTCCTCCACCGTATGCCCCCGCCTGGCTCGTGGTTTGCTATGATGCTATGACGACAACCGCACGAAAAGGCAATCCATGAAGGGCGATCCCAACATCATCCGGCTGCTCAACGCTCAGCTGACCAACGAGCTCACCGCAGTCAACCAGTATTTCCTGCATGCACGCATGTACAGGCACTGGGGCTTCGACAAGCTGGGCAAGAAAGAATACGACGAATCGATCGGCGAGATGAAGCATGCCGACCGCCTGATCGACCGCATCCTGATGCTCGACGGCTTGCCGAACCTGCAGGCGCTGCACAAGCTGCTGATCGGCGAATCGGTACAGGAGATGCTGGAATGCGACCTGAAGCTGGAACGCGCGGCCCAGGTCACGGTCAAGGAAGGCATCGCCGCCGCCGAGATCGCGCACGACTACGTGTCGCGCGACCTGCTGCTGGAGATTCTCGAAGACACCGAGGAACACATCGAGTGGCTGGAGACGCAGCTCGACCTCATCGTCAAGGTCGGCATCCAGAATTACCTGCAATCGCAGATGGGCGAATAAGGAACGTCGATAAACCTGCTGCGCGTCGCACTGTTGGCCTCCGATGCTCCGCTACGGCGGACCGGCCGTACCGTAAGTACGGCTGCGCTTCTCGGCCAACATTGCTTCCGCTCGCGACGGTTTCTCGAGGTTCCTTTTTAAGATGCCTCGCGCCAGCGTGCGACCCACTTGTCATAGAAACCCATGTCGGCAGGCACCGCCCCGCTGACCGCACAGATCGCGCCGGCGAATTCGTTGGCGCGCGCCAGGATGAGTTCCAGCGGCCAGCCGCGCGCGCGGCCCAGCATGAAGATGGCGGCGAAGGCGTCGCCCGCGCCCGTCGTGTCGATCACGAACGGCGGCGCCGGGTTGTCGCGGGTGGCGACGTAGCTGCCGTCCGCGCCGAAGTACACGGAACCGCGGTGGCCCAGGGTCACGATCAGTGCTTCCAGCGAAAAGCGGTCCATCAGCGCGCGGCAGGCCGCGTGCACCTCTTCCGTCGACAGCGCCGCGTCGTTCGGGCCGATCTGGAAATACCACTGGAACAGCGCCTGCAATTCCTCCTCGTTGACCTTGACGATGTCGGCCGCCGTCAGCGCCTTCGTGACGATCGGTTCGGTCGCGTGGCCCGTGCGCAGGTTGAGGTCGAGGAAGCGCTTGGCCGCCGGCGTCGCGTCCAGCACGGCCGCCAGCGCGAGGCGCGAGCGTTCTTCGCGTTGGGCCAGCGTACCGAAATATACGGTGTCGTACGCGCCGCCGGAAACGCTCGCGGCGGCCAGCGACGGGTCGATGAAATCGTAGGCCTGGCGCGGCAGCAAAGTGAGACGATGACTGGCGCCCTGGCGCTCGACGACGGCGCGGCCCGTTTCTTCCATCGTGTCGATCTGCAAGCCCGTTTCCGGGATCACGAAGCGCTCGAACTCGGCGCGGACGGCGGCGCCGTTGCGGTCGTCGCCGATGCGGGTGATCAAGAGGGGCGGTGCCATGAAGGCGGCCAGGTGGCGCGCCACGTTGAACGGGGCGCCGCCCACGACCGGGGCGCCCGCGCCTTCCTCAACGAGCACCTCGCCGAACACCACCGCCATCCCGTTCCACTTCACCATACGCCATCTCCGTCCGTTCGATCGTACCCGGGGCATTGTAGCGCACCAGCCGCATCGCGAAAGCGGCGCAAACGAGCAGCGCGCCGGCCAGGCGGATCACGTTTTCCGGGTTCCCGCCCAGCCAGCTATGGTAGTACAGCGGCAAGGTGAAGATCTGGATGATCATCGGGATCACGATGAACATGTTGAAGATCCCCATGTAGACCCCGGTGCGTTCCGGCGGCAGGCTGGACGCGAGGATCACGTACGGATTGCCCATGATGCTGGCCCACGCGAGGCCGATGCCGACCATCGGCACGAGCAGCAGCACCGGCGTGTGGATGTGCGGGATCGCGAGCATGCCGGCGCCGGCCAGCAGCAGGCACACGGCGTGCACGACGTGCGGCCCGTGACGCCGCGCGAACGGCACCAGCGCGAACGCGGCGAGGAACGCGATGAAGTTGTAGAACGCGCCGATCTGGCCGTTGAGGAGACCCGCGTCGCGAAAGCCCGGCGAGGCCGCGTCGCTCGTGCCGAACAGGGTACGCGCCAGCGACAGCGTGATGAATTGCCAGTAGCAGAACATCGCGTACCACTGGAAGAGCTTCACGAGGGCCAACTGCTTCATGGTCACCGGCATGTCGCGCACGGCCGCGGCGATCTCCGCCAGCGTGTGGCGCCAGCCGCCGGGCGTCGCGCGCAGCGCCGCCAGCGCGTGCGGCGACAGCGGGTCTTCCGGCGTCGTCTTGACGGACCACAGCACGGAGACGAGCGAGCACACGGCGCCGATCAGGAATGCCGCGACGACGACCTGCGGGATATGGCTGCCGTTGACGGCATCCTTGTCCATGCCGATCCACACGAGCAGCGACGGCGTCAGGTAGGCCAGCGTCTGGCCCAGGCCCGTGAACGCGCTTTGCGTGAGGAAGCCGAGCGAGTGCTGGCTCGCGGGCAGCTTGTCGCTGACGAAGGCGCGGTACGGTTCCATCGTCACGTTGTTCGCGGAGTCGAGGATCCACAGCAGGCTCGCGGCCATCCACAACGTCGGGCTGTACGGCATCGCCAGCAGGCCGAGGCTGCACAGGATCGCGCCGATCAGGAAGTATGGCGTACGTCTCCCCCAGCGGCTGACGGTGCGGTCGCTCATCGCGCCGATCAGCGGCTGCACGAGCAGGCCCGTGACGGGACCCGCGAGCCACAGATACGGCAGGCTCGCCTCGTCGGCGCCGAGGTATTTGTAGATGGGGCTCATGCTGCTCTGCTGCAGCCCGAAGCTGAACTGGATGCCGAAGAATCCGATGTTCATGTTGACGATCTGCCAGAACGTCATGCGCGGCTTGGCCATCATGGCTCCCAGCGGTCGATGAATGGACGGTAGAACGCATGATCGTCCGGGACGGCGCCGACGATGCCGCACACGGCGCCGGCGAATTCGTTGGCGCGGGCAAGCGTGGCATCGAGCGCCCAGCCGCGCGCGCGGCCCAGCAGGAACACGGCGGAGAAGGCGTCGCCGGCACCCACCGTGTCGGCCAGCTGCACGGGCGCGGATGGTGCCGGCGTGGCGTGATACGCACCGTCGGCACCGAAATACACGGCACCGCGCGGCCCCAGCGTCACGATCAGGCCCGTCAGGTTGAACACGCGCAGCAAGGTCGCGCACGCGTGGCGCACGTCGGCGCATGCCATGTCGTCCGTCGGGAGCCGCATGTGGGTGTACCAGCCGAACAAATCCTGCAACTCCTCTTCGTTGACCTTGACGATGTCGGCCGCGTGCAGCGATGCGAACACGCAGCGCTCCGTCACCTGCCCTTCCCGCACGTTCAGGTCCAGGTAGCGGCAGGCATCGGTCGCCGCCAGCAGCCGCGCCAGCGTATCGCGCGATGCCGGCTCGCGCTGGGCCAGCGTGCCGAAATACAGCGTCGCGGGCGCGGCGGCCGTCATGGCCGCCATCGCGGGCTCCGCCTCGATGGCATCATAAGCCTGGTGCGGCAGGATCGTGAAGCGGTGGCCGCCGTCGCCGTGGCGTTCCACACGCACCCGGCCCGTCGGCAAGGCCGCATCGACCTGCAGCCCGGCCATCGGCAGGCCGAAGCGCTCGAACTCGGCGCGCATGCGGGCGCCGTTCTCGTCCAGGCCCACGCGGGTGAGCATCAGGGCATCCTGCCCCAGCGCGGCCAAATGGCGCGCCACGTTGAACGGCGCGCCGCCGATCACCTGGCGGTCGCCGAAGTCGTCCACCAGCGCTTCGCCGAACACGGCGACGGTTCCATTTACACGTTGCGTCATCATAGCCACACCTGATCCCACGGCGCCAGCGTCACCGTGCCGGCGCGGCCGTACGCGGCCAGGTCGACGGTCAACGCGCGGCCGGAAAAATTGAAGAGGCCCAGGAAGTGCTCGCCGCGCGCCAGCGCCAGCAGGGCCGGATCGCCGGCGGGCAGCACCGTGCACGGCGTCCCGGCCGCGAGGTCCGGTGTCTCGCGGCGCTGCCGGATCAGCCGGCGCAGGCCCGCGTACGCGCGGCCGGCCGGCGTCGTGATATCGCCACGCTCCGCGTAACGCGCTTCGTCGAACGGCGCGCGCTGGATCCAGCGGCTGTCGTGCGCCTTCGCCGGGTCGGCGAGGTAGCTGTCGTCGTTGGCCATCGCCAGCTCGTCGCCCATGTACAGCACGGGCAGGCCGCCGAAGCACAGCGCGAGGCCGTGCACGAGCAGCAGGCGCCGCATGCCTTCCTCGGATCCGTCCGCGCCACTCAGCGCCGCGGCCGTGCCGTTGGTCGCGAGGCCGCCCTGGAAGCCGACGCCGGGCCCTTCGTTGTAAGTGCGCGCGACTTCGGCCAGGCGGTCGAGACTGCCCGCTTCGGCCAGCAGGTGCTTCCAGCCGATGTCGTCGTGGCAGCGCACATAGGTCAGCCAGCTCGCGCCGGATGGCAGCGGCGGCGTGGCGGCGGCGACCGCGCGCACGAGGTCCGCGTCTTCCTCGGCCAGCGCGGCCCAGCCGGCCGTCATCAGCGTGCTGTGGTACGCGAGGTGGCATTCGGGCGCCTTGGTATCGCCGAAGTACGCGGGCAGTTCGCGCGTCGGCACGATCGCCTCGGCCTTCAACAGCACCCCGGGCGCGGCGATGTCGACGATGGCGCGCAGCGCCTGCAGCAGCAGATGCGCTTCCGGCTGGTTCATGCAGTCGGTGCCGAGGCGCTTCCACAGGAACGCGGTGGAGTCGAGGCGGAACACGTCGATGCCGCGGTTCGCGAGGCGCAGCAGCGCCACCGCCACGGCTTCGAACACGGCCGGGTTGGCGTAGTTCAGGTCCCACTGGAACGGATAGAACGTGGTCCACACCCAGCCGCCCAGCGCCGGGACATGCGTGAAATTGCCGGGCGCCGCCTGCGGGAACACCTGGCCCAGCGTACGCTCATACGCCCGCGCCTTGTCTTCGTCCAGCACGTGGAAAAAGGCGCGCATGGCGGTGTCGCCGGTCAGGGCGCCCAGCGCCCACGGATGGTCGTCGGCCACATGGTTCAGGATCAGGTCCGAGCACAGGCTGATGCCCGCTTCGCGCAGCGCCGCCGTCAGGTCTTCCAGGTCGGCCATCGTGCCGAAGCGCGGGTCGACCTCGTCGAAGCTGGCCACGGCAAACCCGCCGTCGCTCTCGCCCGCGCGCGGACGCAGGAACGGCAGCAGGTGCAGGTACGTGACGCCCAGGTCGCGCAGGTGCGGAATACGCTCTTTCACGCCGCGCAGGTCGCTCCCGAACTGGTCGACGTAGGCGCTGTAGCCCAGCATCGTCGGTGCGCAGAACCAGCGCGGCTCGTCCTCGCGGGCGGCGTCGAGCGCCTGCAGCGCGGCCGGGCGCGCGGCCATCAGGCCCCCGATCCCGGCCATCAGGTTGTCGAACCAGGCGGCGTGGCCGGGCAGATGGCCGTACAGGCGGTGCAGGCGGTCGGCCAGCACGGCCTCGTGGCGCGCGAAACGGCGCTGCGCGTCGGCGTGGCGCGCCGGCGGCAGCCCGTCGAGCAGGCGGCGCAGGGGATGGGACATCGTGCTCATGGATCCTTAAAACGCGTACTTGACGCTGGCCTTCACGGCGCGCCCCGTGATCGAGCGGGCGGCGTGGCCGTCGCCTTCGATCTCGGTATAGCCGATGCGGTTGAACAGGTTGTTGGCGTTCAGGGACAGCTGCACCTTCGGCGTCAGCTGGTAATTCAGGAACGCATGCACGACGGTGTAGCCGGGCAGGACCAGCGTATTGGCATCGTCGCCCCAGCTTTTACCGGTGCCGACGACGGCCAGGCCGAAGTTGGCCGCGCCCAGGTCGTAGCTCGGCGTGAGCTGGTACACGGCGTGCGCCTGGCGGCGCGGCGTGTGGCCGATCGTGGCTTCGCCGCCCGGTGCCGTCGCGGTGATCTTCGCATTGGTCAAGGTGAGGCCGCCCGTGACGCGGAAGTCGCCCACGCGATAGGCCGCTTCCAGTTCGGCGCCTTTCGCGTCGTAGCTGTTCGCGGTCGACAGCTGCGTCGTCGCTTCGTAGTTGCTTTCGCGGGTCTTCGCATGGAACAGCGTCAGGAACGTGGACAGGCCGCCGCTGCGCCATTTCACGCCGCCTTCCAGCTGTTTCACCGTGTTGATGCTGATCGGCGCGCTGCCGTCCAGCGGGGTGCCGAACAGGATGCGGTCGGCGTTGAACGCCACGCCTTCGCTCGTGCGGGCGAACAGTGCCAGCGACGGTGTGATTCTCCAGTTGCCGCCCACCGAATACGACGTGTGGCCGATGTCGTAGTCGACGCGCTGCACGGTACCCGGCAGGTAGCTGGCGGCATTGGTGGCGATGTTGGCGCTGCCGCCGGCGTGCTGGCGGTCGCGGCGCACGCTGGCGTCCACGTTGACGGTGCCCTGCTCCCAGCCGATGTTCGCGTACGGCGAGTTGGTGCGGTATTCGACGTCCACCGCGCGCGAGCAGCAGGCGCCGAATGCCGGGCCGACGTAGCCCGGCGTGCTGCTTGCCGTCTTCAGCAGCGCGGGATCGTCTCCGGTCGCCTGCATCAGGTACTGGTTGAAGTTCCACGTCAGGCCCAGCTTCTGCAGCGACGAGTACCAGCCGGCTGTCACGTTCAGCTTCGCGCCGTCGATCTTGAACGTCTTGGTCAGGCGCGCATCGTTCAGCGTGTTGCCCGCGTCGTCGATCGACGTGTTGAAGACGACGGCGTTGAACGCGCGGCCGTTGTAGGCCTGGCCGGCGTCGGGGCCCGTCGCGAAGGTATAGTTGCCCACCGTGCCGCTGTCGGCCGGGAACACGCCCACGAAGCGGCCGCTGTTGGACGCCTTGCGGAACTTGTCCGTCACGGTCCAGCCGTTGCCCAGGTCGAACGCGCCTTCCAGGCCGATCGCATTGCTCTTCACGGACAGGCCGTCGTTGACGTCGCTCGCAACGTGGCCGTTGCCCTTGGTGAGCGAGACGTCCTGCACCCAGTACGGCGAATAGAACGACGCGTAGCGCGGGTCGATGCCGGCGATTTCGGAGATGTGGCCGTTGCCCACGAGGACCGGCACGGGCAGCGCCGTCGGGCTCTGGTCGTCGAGGTGCTTGAGCGAGACGCGCACGTAGCCGCCGTCGAAGTCGTGCGTGAAGTTCGCGCGCAGCTGGCCGCCCCGCTCGTCCTTGCCGGCCGCGTTGCGGATGCCTTCGCCGCGGCGGTAGAAGCCGCCGACGAAGAAGCGGTCGCGCTCCGAGACCGGCGCGCCGTAGTCGAAGTCGACGCGCGTGCTGTCGTAATCGAGACCGCGCGTGAGACCGATGCTGCCGCCCTGCTGCGCACCGTTCTTGGAGATGAAGTTGATGATGCCGCCGGGCGAGTTGGTGGCGAGCGTCGAGGCCGAGCCGCCGCGCACGGCTTCGACGTGGTCGAGGGTGCCGTCGATCTTGATGTAGCTGTCGGGGGTGATGAAGTTGAAGTCGCCGAACTGCAGCACCGGCAAGCCGTCTTCCTGCATCTGCACGTAGCGCGCGCCGCCCGCGGAGATGGGCACGCCGCGCACGGTGATGTTGGCATTGCCTTCGCCGCCCGACGACTCCGAGCGCACGCCCGGGATCGAACGCAGCACTTCGGCGGCGCTGGTCGGCGCGAGGTTCTGGATGGCGTCCGCTTCCAGCGTGCTGACCGAGACGCTCGACTTCATCTTGCTCGAACCGATCGGTGTGCCGGTGACGACGACGCGCTCCATCTTCAGGCCATCGGTCGACGACGCCGGCGCGGCGGCTTCCTGTGCGGACGCGGCACCCAGGTGCAGCAAAGCCAGCGCCACGGCACGCGCCGTGTGCTTCATGCGAACTTCCATGTCTCCTCCGTTTGTATTCGATTTGTTGGCACCTTGTCAGGCACGTGGCCATTATTTCCCTATTTTTGGAAAAATGCAAACGATTGCAATAACGTTGCAAAAACGCTGCAACCGGCTAGCCATGCGCGATTCTCTCACTTCGGAGGAAAAAAATCGTCGCAATTGCAAACGTTTGCAAATTAATGTGCAACGAGGGCGGAATGGCAACGCCCGGTCAGGCGCTGGCGCGGACGATCAGTTCGGTGGGAAGCTGGACGGAGGGTGCGCCGCGGCCGTCGACGAGGACGAGCAGCGCATCGACGAGCGCGCGCGCGGCCACGTCGCGCGGCTGGGCGACGGTGGTGAGCGGCGGGTGGAAGTAGCTCGATAATTCGATGTCGTCGTAGCCGACGACGGCCACGTCGGCCGGGATGTCTTTCCCCTGCGCGCGCATGGCGTGGATGGATTTCATCGCGAGCAGGTCGCTGCTGGCGAACAGGGCATCGTACGCGACGCCGCGCCGGGCCAGCTCCGCGACGGACTGGCCGCCGCTCTCGGGCAGGAACGACGATGCCACGTGCAGTTGCGGATCGGGAGACAGGCCGTGCGCGGCCAGCGCTTCGACGTACCCGCGGTAGCGCTGCTCGACTTCGGGCAGGCTCGTGTCGCCGAAGAAGGCGATGCGGCGCCGGCCCTGCGCCAGCAGGCGTTCCGTCGCGAGGCGGCCGCCCGTGACGTTGTCGCCGCCGACCGTCGTGTACAACTGCTGCGGCAGCTGCGCGCCCCAGACGACGAACGGCACGCCGCGCGCGGCCATCTTGTTGAGTTCAGCGTGGTGGCGGCCCTGGCCGATCAGGATCACGCCGATGGCGCGGCCGCCGTCGAACGGGGCGGCGGCGGCGTCGACCTGGTCGGCATCGACGCGCGAGACGAGGATGTCGAAGCCCTGGTCGCTGAGCGCGTCCGCGAGGCTGCCGAGCATGGACAGGAAGAACGGGTCGGACAGCTGCTGGCGCGTGGCCTGCTCGATCGGAATCACGACGGCCACCGTGCGGTTCTGCTGCAGCCGCAGGTTTTGCGCGCCGATGTTGATCGTGTAGTTCAGCGAGCGCGCGAGGTCGAGGATGCGGTCGCGCGTTTCCTGGTTGACGAGGGGGCTGTGGCTGAGCGCACGCGAGACGGTCGACGTCGACACGCCCGCGAGGCGTGCGATGTCGGCCATTTGCAACCGCCGGGACGACGTCGTCATTGGGCGACGGTCAGTGGGTGCGCGGGACGGTGTCCTTGAACGACGGCCGTTCCGACAGCTTGTCGAACAGGCGCGCCAGGTTCGGATACGCGCTGCGCCAGTCGATGTCCGGGAAGCGGAACGACAGCCAGCCGAGCGTGCAGCCGACGGCGACGTCGGCCAGCGTGTAATGGATCCCCATGCAGAACGGCTGCTCGCCGAGGTTCTCGGCCATCACGGCAAGACCGCCGTGCACCTTGCCCATCTGGCGGTCGAACCAGGCCTGGCTCTGCTGCTCGCCCGGGCGCCACGTGCGCTCCAGGTAGGCCAGCACGGCCGCGTCCAGCACGCCGTCCGCGAGCGCTTCCCACACCTTGACGTTGGCGCGGTCGCGGCTGTTCGCGGGCAGCAGCTTGCACACGGGCGTCAGCGTGTCGAGGTATTCCGCGATCACGCGCGAGTCGTACATCGTGCTGCCGTCTTCCATCACGAGGCACGGCACCTTGCCCAGCGGGTTCGACGCAACGATCTTCGTTTCCGGCGCCCAGACGTTTTCCAGCTCGAACTGATAGTCGAGCTTTTTCTCTGCCAGGACGACACGCGCCTTGCGCACGTAGGCACTGGTGAAGGAACCGATGAGTTTCATAGATGCTCAGTCATGTGGATTGGCAGACAGTATAACATCGGCCTATCGCCCGCCAAACGCCAGCGAAACGCCCGCAACGGTGGCCAAATGAGACTTGACAAAGCGGCCAACCCCAGCCTGCCGATGGTAGAATCGCGTTTTTGCACTCACCGCCTCCCTCCTCCCATGACCTCTACCGCATCCTCCTCGACCCTGTCGGCCCTGTCCCCGCTGGACGGCCGCTACGCCGCCAAGACCGACAAGCTGCGCCCGATCCTGTCGGAAGCCGGCTTCATGCACCACCGCGTGAAAGTGGAGATCGCCTGGCTGCAGGCGCTGTCGCAGGCCGGCTTCGCCGAACTGAAACCGTTCTCCGCCGACGCATCCGCCCTGCTGGACAAGCTGGCCGCCGACTTCTCCGACGCGGACGCCGCCCGCATCAAGGACATCGAGGCCGTCACGAACCACGACGTGAAAGCCGTCGAGTACTGGCTGAAGGAACAAGTGAAGGACGTGCCGGAACTGGTCGCCGCTTCCGAATTCATCCACTTCGCATGCACGTCGGAAGACATCAACAACACGTCGCACGGCATGATGCTGAAGGCTGCGCGTGACGGCGTGCTGCTGCCGTCGCTGCAGGCCGTCATCGCCAGGCTGACCGAGATCGCCCACACGAACGCCGACCTGCCGATGCTGTCGCGCACGCACGGCCAGACCGCGAGCCCGACCACGCTCGGCAAGGAATTCGCGAACGTCGTCGCCCGCCTGCAACGCGCCGTGAAACGCATCGCGGACGTGGAAATCCTCGGCAAGATGAACGGCGCCGTCGGCAACTACAACGCGCACCTGTCCGCGTATCCGGGCTTCGACTGGCCGGCGTTCTCGAAGAACGTCATCGAACAGCGCCTGGGCCTGACGTTCAACCCGTACACCATCCAGATCGAACCGCACGACTACATGGCCGAGCTGTTCGACGCGATCTCGCGCACGAACACGATCCTGCTCGACCTGAACCGCGACATCTGGACGTACGTGTCGCTCGGCTACTTCAAGCAGAAGCTGAAGGCCGGCGAGATCGGTTCGTCGACCATGCCGCACAAAGTGAACCCGATCGACTTCGAGAACTCGGAAGGCAACCTGGGCCTGGCCAACGCCGTGCTGCGCCACATGGCCGACAAGCTGCCGGTCTCGCGCATGCAGCGCGACCTGACCGACTCCACGGTCCTGCGCAATATCGGCGTCGGCTTCGGCTACGCGCTGCTCGCATACGACAGCTGCCTGCGCGGCCTGAACAAGCTGGAAGTGAACCCGGCGCGCCTGGAGCAGGACCTGGACGCGAACTGGGAAGTGCTGGCCGAGCCGGTGCAGACCGTGATGCGCCGCTACGGCATCGAGAACCCGTACGAGCAACTGAAGGAACTCACGCGCGGCAAGGGCATCACGCGCGACGCGCTGCAGGAATTCATCGGCAAGCTGGCGATCCCGCAGGATGCCAAGGACCTGCTGCTGGCCATGACGCCGGCGAATTACACCGGCCTGGCGGCGCAGCTGGCGAAGGCCATCTAAGTCTCCCGCGGATAGCGCCGCGAAAACTGATACGTCGCCCCCGCGCAGGCGGGGGCCCAAGTTCTGTATGCGTCTCGACAGCTCGTACAAAATTGGGTTCCCGCCTGCGCGGGAACGACGGGCTTATCTCTCCCACGTGAATTTCACGCCCACCGTCCTTGGCACCTCGGTCCGCACGGACGCCACGCCATATTCCGCATGGCCGCCGTTCAAATTGGTCCCGATCACCGACAACTCCATCCCCGGCGCAAAACGCCAGCCGAAGCGGGCATCGACGGCCCAGTAAGCCGGCACGTTCGGCAATCCCAGCGCGCCGTTGCGGCGCACGGCCAGTTCCAGTTCGCGCGCCGCGTCGATCGCGTGGCTGGAACGCAGCTGGGCCGTGCAGGCCGGATCGCGGCCCGTCGTCATCAGGCTGCCCTCGTCGCGGCTGCCCGGCTTCAACGCGAATTGCTCGTGCAGCAGCGTCGCACCGGCCGACAGGCGCCACGCCTGCGTCATCTGCACATTGCCCCACGCCTCCAGGCCGCGCGCCTGGCCTGCCATCAGGTTGCCGAACACGATCTGCCCGGCAGGCGTGACGTCCTGCGTGCGCAAATGGTCGTACAGGTTGCGGAACGCCGTCACGGAATACGACACGATCTGCCCCGCCTGGCCGCGGTAGCCCAGTTCGAGCACGCGCGCGGTCTCCGTCCGCACGCCCCGGCCACCCGCCAGCAGGTAGGGCGGCGCACCGGGCACGTACGCGTCCACGTCCAGCCGCGACGGCGCGCGCACGGTGCGCGACACGGCCGCCCAGAACGCGTGCATCGGCGTGGCGCGCCAGGACAGGCGCACGTTCGGCAGGAATTCCGTGCCCGTGTACGGATTGCGCTCCCAGCGCACGCCGGCCGTGGCCCTCAGGTCGTCGCGCAGGGCCACCTCGTCCTGGGCGAACAGGCTGGCCCAGGTCTGCGTGTCGCGCGCGGGCAGGAACGCGACAAAGCGGCTGTTGTCGACGCGGTCCCGGCTGGTGCGGTATTCGCCGCCCCACACGATGCTGTGCCGGCCGTGCGCGGGCAGCGCGTGCTGCAGTTGCAGGTCGAGGATGCCGACGGCGTCCGTGAACGTGGGCGGCACCTTGCGGTAGCGGTAATCGTAATACGCCTGCGCGGTCACGCTGCCGCCGCCGTCGAGCACATGTTCCCAGCGTCCCGTGACGTTCGCGCCGTGCAGCCGGATGTCGTCCAGGCCCGTGCCGGCGCCCGGCGCCGCGATGACGCCGGGCGCCGGCTGGCCCTCGCGTCCGCGCCAGGCATTGGCGTTGACGCTGAACCGCTCCGCGCCCCGTTCCCAGTCGCCGCGCCAGCCGACCTGGCCCTGCGTCCAGTCGTCGTCGATCGCGCGGCCGGAGGCGAGTTCGCTGTGCCCCAGTCCGAATGCCTTGCCGTAGGCGCGCCAGTGGCCGCTATCCATCGCGCCGCCGTGGCGGAACGCGGCCAGGGCGCCGTCGACGTCGGCGCGCAGCACGAGCAAATCTCCCTGGGTGTCGCGCGCGTGGCGGGTCGTGATGTTGATGACGCCGTTGACGGCATTCACGCCCCATAACGTGCCGCCGGGGCCGCTGATCACTTCGATGCGCTCGACGTCTTCCAGCATCACGTCCGGCTCGTCCCAGAACATGCCGGAGAACAGCGGCGAATACACCGAGCGGCCGTCGATCATCACGAGCAGCTTGTTGGCCGGGCTGTTGCTCGTGCCGTTCATGCCGCGCGCGGAGATGAAATAATTCGCGTTGCTGCCGCGCGCGACCTGCAGGTTCGGCGCGAGGTTCAGCGCCTCGGCGAGGTTGCGGGCGCCCGAACGGCGGATGTCGTCCGCCGTGATCACGTACACGGAGGCCGGCGCGTCCTGCAGGCGTTCGGGCCGGCGCGAGACGGACGTGACGTCGATGTTGGCCAGTTCTTCGATCGACAGGTCGGCGAACTCGGCGCGACGCGCCGCTTCCTCGGCATGCGCCGGCAAGGCCAGCATCAGCGCCGCCACTAACAGGGGCAGACCGGGCGTGTGGGTCATTATGTTTTATAAATCCATTTTTTTAACATTTTACCTTCACGCATGCGCGGCCCAGTGCACACATGGGCAGACATGGCATATGCGCCACGGATTATCCCACTGGCTGAACAAAGTTATCCGTATGGATAGCTTCCGCGCAATATTTGGAACCGTTAAAGTATCCCTATTGCAAATCCACAGCTACCCGCAACTCATGCTAGTGTGCTGGGTAGTTTGGTAATATTTAGTTCTAATTCGTACTAATTCATCGGAGACCGTCATGCAGCGCTACACCACGACCGCCATCGTGCTTCACTGGCTGATCGCCGTGCTGATCATCGGTGCGTTCACGCTGGGTCTCGTGATGACGGACATTCCCGGCATCTCGCCCACCAAGCTGAAGTATTTTTCGTGGCATAAATGGGCCGGCGTGACCGTGCTGCTGCTCGCCACGATCCGCCTGCTGTGGCGCCTGAAGAACCGCCCGCCGGCGCTGCCCGACTCGATGCCCGCGTGGCAGCGCGGCGCCGCCCACGGCCTGCATCATCTGCTGTACGTGCTGATCTTCGCCGTGCCGCTGTCCGGCTATTTCTACACCTTGGCGGCCGGCTTCCCGGTCGTCTGGTTCGGCCTGTTCCAGCTGCCGGTGTTCATCGCCAAGAATCCGGCGCTGGCCGACACGCTGAAGCCGATCCACTACTGGCTGAACATGGTCATGGCCGGCCTCGTCGGCCTGCACGTGGTCGCCGCCCTGAAGCACCAATTCGTCGACCGCGACGGCACCCTCGGACGCATGCTGCCCGGCCGTTCCCACTGAAGGAGAAAATCATGAAATTCACCCGTGGCGGCCTCGCTGCCGTATTGGCCGGCGTGACGCTGATCGCCAGCGCCGTCCCCCTGAAAACGGATGTCGCACACAGCAGCGTCTCGGCCGTGTTCAAGCAGATGAACGTGCCGGTCGAATCGAAATTCAAGAGCTTCAACGCGCAGATCGACTACGACGCGGCGCACCCGGAAAAAGCGACGGCGCGCGTGGACATCGACACGGCCAGCTTCGACATCGGCGAGGCCGAGTACAACAAGGAAGTGGCCGGCAAGGACTGGTTCAACTCGGCCAAGTTTCCGAAGGCAACCTTTGTCTCGTCCGCCATCAAGCCGGCCGGCGCGGGCAAGCTCGCCGTCTCGGGCAAGCTGACCATCAAGGGCCGGGTCCAGGACGTGACCTTCCCGGTCACCATCAAGCCGGAAGGCGGCAAACAGGTTTTCGAAGGGCAACTGCCGATCAAGCGGCTGGCCTTCAACATCGGCGAAGGCGAGTGGAAGGACACGAGCATGGTCGCCGACGAAGTCGTCATCAAATTCCGCGTCGCAGCGGGACAATAAACATCATCAATCGTTAAAGGATCGTCTTACATGAAATTCAAGCACCTCGCCCTCCTGGCCGTCGCCTTCGCTTCCAGCGCCGCCTTCGCCGCCGACACCTACAAGATCGATTCGAACCACACCTACCCGAGCTTCGAGGCCGACCACTTCGGCGGCCTGTCGAACTGGCGCGGCAAGTTCGACAAGACGGAAGGCAGCATCGTCGTCGACCGCGCGGCCAAGACGGGCACCGTCGACATCACCATCGACGCGAACAGCCTGGACTTCGGCCACGCCAAGATGAACGAGCACGCCAAGGGTCCGGACATGTTCGACGTGGCCAAGTACCCGAACGCCACCTACAAGGGCAAGATCGTGTTCAAGGGCGACGCACCGTCCACCGTCGACGGCGAACTGACCCTGCACGGCGTGACCAAGCCGGTCACCCTGCACATCAATTCGTTCAAGTGCATCCAGCACCCGATGCTGAAGCGCGAAGTGTGCGGCGCCGATGCGTCGGCCACGTTCAACCGTGCCGATTTCGGCGTGGACTACGGCGTCAAGATGGGCTTCAAGCCGGAAGTCAAGCTGGCGATCCAGGTCGAAGCCGTCAAGCAGTAATCTGGCCGTACCCAAACGAAAAAGCCCCGCGGCCGAGCTGGCCGCGGGGCTTTTTCATTGACGCGATCGATCAGCGGCCGTCGCGGTCCGAATCACCGGGAATGGCACGCTCCACGCGATCCCACGCGGCGCGGCTGGCCGACTTGGCCTGCTCCCACGACAGGCGCGAATGGCCCTTCACGCGATCCCACTCGTCGGCCATGTGCGGCTCGGCCAGGTCGTAGGACGGGAAGCGGCGGGCATTGTTGTAGCCCAGCGCATACGCCGGCGAATAATCGTCGTACGTGTAGCCCGTGGCGTAGTACGGCTGCGTTTGGTAGTTCGAGCGCCAGTACGCATCCTCTACCGTCGGATTCACGAGGTGGCCGGCGCCCTTGCCGACCATGCCGCCGGCGATGCCGCCGATGGCTGCACCTGCCGCCATGCCGACCGGGCCGCCCACGGCGCCGATTGCCGCACCGGCTGCAGCACCGCCACCCGCACCGACGCCGCCGGCCAGGTTGTGCTCATGCAGGTCGTCGCCCGGTTTCGGGTTCACGACTTCGCCCGCGCCCTTGCCGGCCATGCCGCCCGCGATACCGCCGATGGCTGCGCCCGCGACAGTGCCGATCGGACCGGCCGCGCTGCCCACGGCGGCACCGGTCAGTGCGCCCGCACCGGCACCGGTGCCCTGGGCCAGGTTGTGTTCATGCAGGCGGTCTTCCGAATGCGGATTCACCACTTCGCCCGCACCGCGGCCCGCTGCGCCGCCGGCCAGGCCGCCGATCGCGGCACCGGCCAGGGCACCGACCGGACCTGCCACGGAGCCCGCAGCCGCGCCCATTGCGGCGCCGGCGCCGGCGCCCGTGCCCTTGGCCAGGTAGTGTTCGCCCAGGTCGTCGCCCGATTTCGGGTTGACGACTTCGCCCACGCCCTTGCCGGCCATGCCGCCGGCGATGCCGCCGATCGCGGCACCTGCCGCCATGCCGATCGGACCGCCGGCCGCGCCCAGTGCGGCGCCGGTGGCGGCACCCGCGGCTGCGCCGATGCCGGTGCCGATCACGTGCGAGCCGCCGTTATCGGTGAAGGTCTGGTTCAGGTAGGCAACGTCCTCGTCCGAACGCGGCGTCACGCCCATCACGATGCCGCCGTTGTTGATGCCTTCCTCGTAGTGCTTGACGCGTTCTTCCGGGATGCCGGCACCGATCAGCGCGCCGATCAGGCCGCCGGTGATGCCGCCCGCGCCTGCGCCGGCCAGTGCCGCTGCCAGCGGACCGGCGACGACGAGGCCTGCGCCCGGGATCACGAGCGAGGTGCCGATGGCGGCCACGCCGGCCAGCACGGCGCCGATGGTGCCGCCGATACCTGCACCGGCAGCGGCGCCTTCCGCGGCCTTGCTGCCCAGCTCAGTCTCGGTGTCGGAGAAATGGGTCTTGCGGGTCGTGTCCGACATCATCAGGTTGACGTCGTCCTTCGTATAGCCGCGGGTGGAGATGGCGCCGTAGGCGCGCTCCGCGCTGGCGCGGTCGGGGAACAGCCCGGTCACCATGCGGTTCTGCTTGTTCTGCTCGTTCGTGCTGTTGTCGAAAATAGCCATGATGAAATCCTTTCAGTAATCGAAGCGGTCCGGGGTGTAGTGTTCACTTGGTGCAAAGTGGCTTAAACGATATGCCTGCCGAGCAAGGCGCTTCTGTTCGGTGACGCACCGTGTTGGGGACATTCCGCACAACAAGAGAACGTCGCCGCAGTTTGCGCGTCTAACGTTCGGCAACGCACCGACCCGGTACCGTGTGCATCAATAGACTTTGCACATGGCCTCGGCATTCAATTGGCCTGGAGTATGTTTTTTCCAACTTGAGGAGGACTCAACATGTTATTCATTATCTGGATCGTTGTTGGTGGTGTGCTCGGCTGGCTCGCCAGCATGATCATGAAGACGGATGCTGAGCAAGGCATGATTCTCAATGTCGTGGTCGGTATCGTGGGAGCCTTCCTGGGTGGCTGGCTGCTGTCCCCGCTGTTCGGTAGTGGCACCATCAACTCCGATGACTTCAGTGTGTCGTCGCTGCTGGTCTCGTTCCTGGGCGCTGTGATCCTGCTCGCAATCGTGAATCTGCTGCGTCGCGGCCGCGTCCGCTAAGCAGGTGCAAGCCCCGCTTTGAAAACCAACGTCGGCTGGCGTTGGTTTTTTTACGTCTTAAAGTCGAACTCATGCGTATCAAACGTCCCATGGTCGTCCTCATCACCTGCATCGCCACGCTCGTGGCAGGCTTGCTCGTGCTGAACTTTGCACCCGGCGAAAAAAAGATCGACACGCAGCTCACGCGCCTGTACGACACGGACGATCCGCAATTCCGCCGCTCGCTGGGCGTGCTGCTGGGCCCGCCCATCATCGAGGGCAACAAGGCCGAAGTGCTGCTCAACGGCGACAAGATTTTTCCCGCCATGCTGGACGCAATCCGCTCGGCGCAAAAGTCCATCAGCTTCGAAACCTATATCTACTGGGAAGGCACGATCGGCCGCGAATTCACGGACGCGCTGTCGGAACGGGCGCGCGCCGGCGTCAAGGTGCACGTGCTGCTCGACTGGATCGGCAGCATGAAGATCGACGACAAGTCGCTCGACGAGATGCGCCGCGCCGGCGTCGAAGTGCACCGCTACCACAAGCCCGTCTGGTGGAAACTCGCGCGCCTGAACAACCGCACGCACCGCAAACTCCTGATCGTCGACGGCAAGGTCGGCTTCACGGGCGGCGTCGGCATCGCGGACAAATGGCGCGGCCACGCCCAGGATCCCGAGCATTGGCGCGATTCGCATTTCCGCGTGGAAGGCCCGGTCGTCGGCCAGATGCAGGCCGTGTTCAACGACAACTGGACCAAGGCGACGGGCGCCGTCCTCGACGGGCCTGCCTACTTCCCGGCCCTCGTCGCGCAGGGCGACATGCCCGCGCAGATGTTCTCCAGCTCGCCCACGGGCGGCAGCGAGAGCATGCACCTGATGTACCTGCTGGCCATCACGGCGGCGCGCCACACGATTCACTTGTCGAACTCGTACTTCGTGCCGGACGAACTGGCCGTGAAGGCGCTCGTCGCGGCGGCGAAACGGGGCGTGGACGTGCGCATCATCACGCCGGGTCCCATCATCGATTCCGACATCGTGCGCGCCGCCTCGCGCGAGCGCTGGGGCGAATTGCTGGAAGCCGGCATCAAGATGGCCGAGTACCAGCCGACGATGTACCACGTGAAGGCACTGGTCGTCGATTCGCTGCTCGTCTCGGTCGGCTCCACCAATTTCGACAACCGCTCGTTCATCCTCAACGACGAGGCCAACCTGAACGTGCTCGATCCTGACTTTGCCAAGCAACAAGAAGCTGTCTTCGAAGACGACTGGAAACACGCGCGCCCCATCACCTTGCAGGCGTGGCAAAACCGTCCATTCATAGAGAAAATCGGCGGCAAGCTGGCCGACCTGATCGGGGCGCAGCTATAAAGGACAAGCCATGAAACAAACCCTCATTGCGCTCGCGATTGTCGCCTCGTTCTCCGCACAGGCCGACGAGGGCATGTGGATGCCGCAGCAGCTGCCGCAAATCGCGCAGCAACTCAAGGCTGCCGGCCTCAAGCTCGACCCAAGCACCCTGACCCGGCTGACCGCGTTCCCGATGGGCGCCGTCGTGAGCCTGGGCGGCTGCTCGGCGTCGTTCGTGTCGCCGCAAGGCCTCGTGATCACGAACCACCACTGCGTGTACAACAGCGTGGCCGTGAACTCCACGCCGCAGCGCGACCTGCTCGCCGACGGCTTCCTCGCGAAGACGATGGCGGAGGAACTGCCCGCCGCGCCGGGCAGCCGCGTGTTCGTCACGGAGGAAGTCGCGAACGTCAGCACGCGCGTGATCACACCCGACGTCGCGGCACTGACGGGCAAGGCGCGCCTGGATGCGATGGAGAAGAACCAGAAAATACTCGTCGCCGAATGCGAGAAGGATGCCGGCTACCGCTGCACCGTCGCGAGCTTCTACGGCGGCCTCGAGTTCTACCGCATCAAGCAGCTCGAGATCCGCGACGTGCGCCTCGTGCACGCGCCGCCTGGCGGCATCGGCAAGTTCGGCGGCGACACGGACAACTGGATGTGGCCGCGCCACACGGGCGACTACGGCTTTTATCGCGCCTACGTCAGCCGCGACGGCAGGGCCGCGGACTACGCGAAGGACAACGTCCCGTACCGCCCGAAGCTGTGGCTCAGGATCGCGCAGGACGGCGTGAAGGAAGGCGATTTCGTCATGGCCCTCGGCTACCCGGGCCGCACGAACCGGCACCGCCTGCCGTCGGAAGTGGCGTTCACGTTCGACTGGAATTATCCGGCCTTCGTGAAGGCGTCGGGCGAGACGCTGGCCGTCATCGAACGCGAGACGAAGAACGACCCCGCCGCGCACCTGAAGTACGCGGGCCAGATCGCGAGCGTCAACAACTACTACAAGAACCGCAAGGGCATGATCGCCAGCTACGAAGGCAGCGACATCCTCGCGCGCAAGACGGCCGAGCACAATGCGCTGAAGGCCTGGGTCGCCGCGGACCCGCAGCGCAAGGCCGAATTCGGTGCGGACATCGAGGCGGTCGAAAAACTGATCGCCCGGCGCGACGCCGACTCGCGGCGCGAGTTCTTCCTCGGGTATTCGGTGCCGCGCTTCCTGAACTCGGCGCGCACCCTGTACCGTCTGGCGAACGAGCGCACGAAGCCGGACGTCGAGCGCAAGTCCGGCTACCAGGAACGCGACCTGCCGCGCCTGGCGTCCGTCATCGGCGGCCAGGACCGCACGTATGATGAAAAGGTCGACAAGGCCCTCGTGCTGAACTTCCTGAAGCAGTACAACGCGCAGCCGGCCGACCAGCACGACGCCGCCTTCGACGGCGCGCTGGGCATCGGGCCGGGCATGAGCGAGGCCGAGCTGAAAGCGGCACTGGACCGCATCTACGCGGGCTCGCACCTGCAGGACAAAGAGGTGCGCACGGCATGGCTGACGAAGACCCCGCAGGAATTCAGGGCCAGCAGCGACAGCTTCATCAAGGCCGCCGTCGCGATGTACGACGCCGACATGAAGCGCGAGGCGGAAGAGGACGAACTGGCGGGGCGCATCCAGAAGACCTACGCCAGCACCATGAAGGCGAAGATCGCGTACATGAACAGCAAGGGCCGCGCCGTGTACCCGGATGCGAACAGCACCCTGCGGGTCACGTACGGCAACGTCAAGGGCCGCGACTACGGCGCCGACGGCACCGGCTCATGGACCGCGTTCACGACCGTGAAGGGCGTCGTCGCCAAGCACACGGGCGAAGGCGAGTTCAATGCACCGGCGCGCCAGCTGGCCGCCATCCGCGCGAAGGACTTCGGCCGCTGGGCCGATCCGAAGCTGAAGACGGTGCCCGTCGACTTCCTCGCCACGCTGGACATCACGGGCGGCAATTCGGGCTCTGCGGCATTGAACGCGCGCGGCGAGCTGGTGGGCCTCGCGTTCGACGGCACGCTCGATTCGATCATCTCCGACTGGGATTTCGATCCGCGCGCCACGCGCGACATCCAGGTCGACGTCCGCTACATCCTGTGGAACATGGAGAAGGTCGACCATGCGGACAACCTTCTCAAGGAGATGGGCGTGCTGTGATCAGTCGGCCTTGGAGCGCTGCAGCGAGTTCTCGAGTTCCGCCATGCCGGACGGCAGATCCACGGTCGCGCCCAGGTCGCGCATCGTGCTGCCCAGCGCGTGCACCGTGCGGAACAGGTGATGCGCGCGGCACTGCTCGCCCATCTGCCCGATCCGGACGATCGGCAGGCCGAAGGAGCCCGATATCTCGACCTGGTAGCGGCTCGAGATCGTGGAGCAGACGGCCTGGTTGGTGATGCCCTCCGGCAGATTGATCCCGACCACCGAATTGAGCCGCGATTCCGCGGGCGCGAACAGGGACAGGCCCATCGCCTCGATGCTGTCCTGCAGCGCGGTCGAGCAGCGCAGGTGGCGGGCGAACCTGACGGGCAGCGTTTCCTCGCACACGAGGCGCAAGGCTTCGTGCAGCGCCAGCACGCCCGACACCGGCGCCGTGTAGTGGTACGACGCCTTGTGCCAGAAATTCTCGGCCAGCAGGGCGTCCAGGCACCAGTGCGTATTCGGCGTTGGCCGTTCGCGGATCCGGCTCCACGCGGCGTCGGAGAACGCGAGCAGCGAGACGCCCGGAATCGACGACAGCCCTTTCTGCCCGCCCGTGATCACGGCGTCGACCTGCCAGTCGTCCATCTCGAACGGCGTCGTGCTGAGCGTGCACACGGCATCGACGATGACGAGGCAGCCCCGCGCCTTCGCCAGCCGCGCGATGTTCTTCACGTCGTTGTTGAACGTGGTGTTGGACGTTTCGCCCTGGACGAGCGTCAGGCAGTGCGGCCGGTGTTCGTCCAGCAGCGCTTCCAGCCTTTCCAGCGACATCGAGTGCGGGAAGATCTCGTTCATCGTGACGACGTCGGCCCCCGCGCGGCGGCTCATTTCCGCCATGCGGCCGCTGAAGAAGCCATTGCAGATCGAGAGCACGCGCGTGCCGGGCCAGACCAGATTGCAGATCGCCATTTCCATCGCCGCCGATCCGGGACCGGCCACGCCCAGCACCCAGTTGGAGCGGGTCTGGAAGACGTATCTCGCCATGTCCTTGACCTGGGTGATGATCTTCGCCATGGTCTCGCCCAGGTGGTTGATGACCAGCGAATTCGCGCGGGCCACCGCGCTGGGAATCGGCACCGGGCCGGCGCCCATCATCAATAACGGATCGTCCGGCAGGATGGCGCTGAGATGGTCGACGTGGGGCGGGAGGATGTCGTTGCGGGATGGCTGGAGGTTGGAATGGTTCATGGTGGGCTCGATCGGTTGACAGTCGAACAAGTGTATCAAGTATTCCATCCGCGCCGTCTGCATCTCATACCGCGCAATGCGCAATCCATGCCATCGGGCCTGCCGGCCCGGAGCCGATTCCTTACACTGCCTGCACATCACCCATAAGGAGAATCGGTATGAAGCGGATCTGGATCTGGGCACTGCTCGCCGTCGCATGCGCGAACGTGCGCGCGCAGGACGACAACATTCAGGAAGTGCGGACGCAGGCATGGGCGCAAGCCCGCGCCATCGTGGCGGACCTCGATAAAATCGTCGCGCCGCACGGCGTGCAGGAATCGTACAAGACGCGCATCGGCGGCATCGACCAGTGGCTCACCGTGCGCGGCCAGGAGCGCGACAACCCGATGATCCTGTTCGTGCACGGCGGCCCCGCGTCGCCCGTCACGCCGACCCTGTGGCAGTTCGAACGCCCGCTCGAGGAATACTTCACCATCGCGAACTGGGACCAGCGCGGCGCCGGCAAGACGTACGGCGAGACAGATGCCGCGCTGGTCGCGGACACGATCCACATCGACCGCTACGTCGACGACGCCATCGAAGTGGCCGAGCACCTGCGCCGGCGCTACGGCAAGAAGAAGCTGGTCCTGATGGGCCACAGCTGGGGCACCATCGTGAGCATGAAGGCGGCGCTGAAGCGTCCGGACCTGTTTTATGCCTACGTCGGCATCGGCCAGGTGATCAGCGTGCGCGAGAACGAACGCATCAGCTTCGACTACGCGCTGGCACAGGCGAAGGCGCACAAGAACGAGGAAGCGCTGCGCGACCTGCAGTCGATCGCGCCCTACCCCGGCAACCAGCCGATCACGCGCGAACGCATCATCGTGGCGCGCAAATGGCCGCAGTACTACGGCGGATTGAGCGCCTACCGCAGCGAGTCGGCCTATTATTTCGACGGCCCGCGCCTGTCGCCCGAATACGATGCGCAGCAGGTGAAGGACATCGACCAGGGCAGCCTGCTCACGCTGGGCCGCATCCTGCCAGAGTTCGTGCAGGTGGATTTTTCGAACGTGAAAAGCTTCCCGATCCCGGTGGTGATGTTCCTGGGCCGGCACGATTACACGACGCCGACGGCACCGACGGAGGTGTGGCTCAAACAAGTGAAGGCGCCGTCGAAACAGGCGGTGTGGTTCGAGCGGTCGGCGCACATGGTGCCGTGGGAGGAGCCGGGCAAGACGCTCGTCAGCCTGCTGACGTACGTCCGGCCGCTCGCGCAGTAAAACTCAATGCATCATTTCGGTAGGCTGGACGCCCATTTTGGCACTCTGCCGGGATGACGCAGTGTCGACGGCCAGCTGCCACGCTGGCCGGCATTGCTGGCTGTCCCCGGCGAATACACGGTCAGTCCCGCAAGTTGGTCCCGGTACCGTGTCCGGAAATCGAACCGGACGTCGATGATGGCGATGCGATCGTCCTGCCGACCATGACGCATCGACTACCTTTCCTGAAGGCCAAACACGCTGGTTCCTGTACAGGCAACCGGTCAATATACGTCCGTCGTTCAATGGTCGTTGCCTGAACAGGTCGGCGCAAATGTCAAATCAGCCCTGTGACAAAGGACGCATTTTAGAGCCGTGATGCTCTGATAGAGTACCAACCTCGCAGGTATTCCGTCCCCTGTTTGCCCACCTTGTCATGACCGCAACCGAGACGAAGGCGTGCATCCAGCATGCTTGGCATCGTTTGGCAAACGCGCTTTGGATTGCAGGTTCGGCAAACGAGTTCAGTCTTCCGTTCCATGCCTTTTGCGTTTTTCGTAATCATGCATGTAGCCCATGACTTCCAATCGCCCCGTTCTCTCGCGTGTGCGCTCCGAACCACTTGTGTACGTTGGCCGCGGCATATCGCGGTTAGCCTCCGCAATACTACACCCGAGCATTGACGTCGAATACACGCCGCCTGTCTTTTGATTTGAAACATAAGAACGAAGCTCTGCATCATCAATTTCTTATTTCAACCATAGAATCAATAGTTTAATACGCCAGTTCCCAACGCAACGAACAACGGCTTATGACGCTCCTGCAAGACTTACTACAAGCCCACCAGAACAAACGCCTGCTGCGTTTATCTTTCCCGCATGACGATGCGCCCCCAAGCCGGCTCATGGTCAATCGTTTCAGCGGTACGGAATCGTTGTCACGGGACTTCGAGTTCACCGTCGAACTGCTTAGCGACAATGCAAGCATTGGGCTCGAAACGATGCAAGGCAAGTTACTTTGCATTTCATTGGTGCAGGCTAATGGCAAATTGCGGCCATTCACGGGCTACGTTTCTGAATTTAAACTCGTAAAAACCGATGGCGGCGTTGCTTTTTATGAAGCAAAGCTCGTTCCTTGGCTGCACTACGCGCGGTTGCGTCAAAATAACCGTTTGTTTCATAACCAGACCCTTCAGCAGCAAACTGCGGAAATCCTGAAGGAATATGGACAGCTTCCTGTCTGGGAATGGAAAGTCCTGGGTGAACAGCCGCAATACACCATGTGCACTCAATGGTCGGAGTCGGACCACAATTATTTGTCCCGGCGCTGGGAAGCGGACGGCTACGCGTATTGGTACGACCATACGGAGAAGGGACATACGCTGACGATCACCGATGACACTCCCAGTGTCGAGCCTATTGATACGTATCCACCTGACATCCGCTATCACAGCAAGGAAGGTTCTCAAGAAGAAGACGCGATTGCGCATTGGAGCACGCATGGAAGAAATGGAGGCGCGCGGCACGTATTGCCAAGCGCGCGGCAACAACAGAAGCGTCGCCCCAGGGAAGTGGTTTCGGCTGGTCGGTCACTTCAATTACACGGCAAAGGACAATGAATTTCTGATCCTTGAGGTGTATCACGAAGCCAGCAACAATTACCTGCACGGCAAAGACACGGCATCCGAATACAAGAACAGCTTCATTTGTCAGCCCAAGAACGTGCCGTGGCGCCCGGGACGTGGTTTTGCGAGCACCGATACCAAATTGTTGGCGTTGCAAACCGCGCTGGTTGTCGGTCCCGAAGAAAGAGGCAGCCTGAACGTCGACGAATACGGACGCATTCAAGTTCGCTTTCATTGGGACCGCGATGGGACAAGCAGCTGTTGGGTGCGGGTCGCCACCAACTGGGCTGGCGGCGAAAAAGGACTGACGAGCCATCCGCGAGTCGGTTCAGAGGTCGTTGTGCAATGGCTCGACGGTAATCCAGACCACCCATTGGTGACTGGATGTGTGCACAACCAGAGCACGATGCCGCCCTGGAAACTGCCGGAACAACAGGCGCTGACGGGCTTGCGCAGCCGGGAGTTGACCGCAGGCGGCGGCAACCAGCCGGGCGGACGCAGCAACCATCTCGTGCTCGACGATACGGCCAACCAGATCCAGGCCCAGTTAAAGAGCGACCACCAGGCCAGCCAGCTTAGCCTCGGCTATATTACCCGCATCGAGGACAACGCCGGACGCAAGGACCCCAGAGGCCAGGGATTCGAGCTTCGCACGGATGGGCACGGCGCTTTGCGTGCGCAACAGGGTTTATTGATCACCACCGAAGCGCGCCCCGATGCGGAGGCGCACATCACGGACATGGCCGAAACCCTGGCTCGTATGACGCAAGGTCACGACCTGCTCGACAATCTGTCCCAAGCAGCACTGCAGGCTCAGGCCCATCAAAGCGGCGATCAGGATCAGGTCGTCCAGGCGATTCAAGCCCAGATCAAGGCAATCAAAGGGCAGAAAAATTCGCGTGAAAAAGGCCAGTTTCCGGAGTTTCAATCGCCTCATTTGACACTTGCCAGTCCCGCCGGCATAGAAGCCAGCACGGAAGGCTCAACCCATATGATCAGTACTGAGCACAACGCCCTAACTTGCGGTGGACATGCCAGTATTAGCGCCGGAAAAAGTTTGCTGGTCAGTGTCAAGGAGGCCGTACGCCTTTTTGCCTACAAGGCCGGCATGAAATTGGTGTCCGCCAGTGCCGACATCGACATCACGGCATTGAAGGAAAGCGTCAATATTCTCGCCAAGCTGAACATTACGCATTCTGCCAATCGTATCTCGATTACGGCGAAGGAAGAAGTCGTGATCAACGGCGGAGGTAGCTATTCCCGCTGGAATGCATCGGGTATCGAAGAAGGCACCAACGGCACTTGGCGCTCACATGCGGCCCAGCATGCCATGGTCGGACCAGCCAATGGTCCCGTTCCCGAAGCAAAGCCAATCGAGGTTGCATTGAAGGAAACTCCGCCTGAACACCATGTGGCGTTTTCAGTCCAGCACATCCCGGGGCCATCCCCAGCGCTGTTTGCGGGACAACCCTATACGCTGCTGAAAGACGGCGCGGAAATCAAAAAAGGTTTATTCGATGAGTACGGGCGCCTGACGGTGGACAAAGCCGAGAAGGGAGCGACTTATCAGGTTCGTCTACATAATGGCACGCTGCACGATGTGCCGATAGCGCGAGAGCGGATGGAATCCGATCCGGATAGTCCCGAGTACAACGAACAACAGTTATCGAATAAAGGTTATCGGGCCGACGGTGAGGATGCCGAGAAACGGCTATCGCAGCGTAACCGTGGCACTTCCTAATAAGTACATATCAATAGACACCCCATCGATATGACGCTCTCTCAGCCAACCGATCTAACCAGACTTCTTTCAGAGATACAGAATCCTGAAAAGAGTCACGTCGACATGATCAAGCGACGCGCCAAAGGCAGCCTGCAATGGTTTCTTGAAAAGGACAGCAAGACTCATCCTATTCATGACAACAATCACCTGGAATTTCATATTTGCGGGCAAGACGCATTTACTGCTATCGAGAAAGACATTCGCGCGGCGGTCAGTAGTATTGACCTGGTGCTTTGGGGGTTCGACCCTGGCATGGAATTAGTGCGCAAAGGAAACGTCTGGCCACGCGGTACAACCTATGGCGATCTGCTGACCGCAAAGGCGCGTGAAGGGGTAAAAGTTCGCCTCTTGGTCTTTTATGCACACACCCCTTTTGTCGGGTGGGTTCCAGGTTACAACATTGCTTCAAATCTTGTTAACAATGTCCCGGATATCGGAAGTCTGAGCGGTATCCCATGGCCCACGCTGCCGACGGAGTTGAGCGCCCCTGATACTGTTGGCAAGTCAGCGTCGGAGGTGATGGAATTGCGGCAGGAGTATTGCCGTTCATGGTGGCGTATTGCGCTTCGTGGAGGTTTCACCAATCTGGAAATTCGCCTGCGCAAAGCGTATCCAGATGCAATCGGTAAAAATGTGGGGAAATATCTGCCCGGCTCCGTCAGGACTTTGACTGAAGCTGCCGGCATGATGGAAATTGGCACACATCATCAAAAACCGATTCTCATCGATTATGCCCCAGATAAGGCAAACGCCACCAAAGCAAACTCGTGTGGTTATGTCATGGGCCTCAACAGTGTAACGGACTATTGGGACACGAACGAGCACCGCTTTAATGACCCCCTGCGCGAATACAGTCCCGAAGGCGCCTTCTGGACGAAACCCTGGCGCCTGAAACCCTACCGCGATTACGCTATTCGTGTGCAAGGTGAAGCGCTGTACAGCCTCAACAAAAATTTTGTGGAAGGATGGGATAACGCCAGCGGCTATGGCATGGCGAACGGCGCTTCGATTTTCAGCAGTAGCCTGGAAAAGGAGCGCAAATCGGCCCATCCCAAGGATCTTCCTGTGGCACGCGGTGCTCGATGCCGGGCGCAGGTCCTGCGTACCTTCCCGGAAAAAGAAGACGCTACCATCCTCAAGGCGTACGTCCTGGCAGCGTCGAACGCCGTCAATTATATTTATGTCGAGAACCAGTATTTCCAGCTGGACGGCTGGCCCCGTATGATCAAGCAACTGCGGGAGCAGTACTGCCAGGCGATGATGCAGGCTGGCGCAAAACCGGCTGACATCGCGCCGCTGAACATGTTCGTGGTAATCCCGCAGCCCGAGCGTGCCGAGATGGTGCCGAATACCTATGACACCATCAACCAGCTGGGCCAAGGCCGGTCAATCGGCGCCTACGACACACTGGTGCAGGGCCGGCGCAAGGGTGACCCCAAAAACTCGGGCGGCCTCATTGTCAAGGATTCGCTGAAGACCGCTCCCGCCAATCCACGAGCCGAACTTGAAGCCTTGGGCATCAAGACCGTTGTCGCCATGCTGATGACCTATGATGCCGGCAAGGAGGCCGAGCATATCCGGATCAAGAAGCGCGACAACGATGCGCAGGAGGCAGAAGCGAAAGCGAAAGCCAAAGCAGAAGAGAAAGCGAAAGCGGAAGCGAAAGCGAAAGCGGAAGCGGAAGCGGAAGCGGAAGCGGAAGCCAAAAATAGAGCTAAAAATAATACCGATGCCGAAGTTAAAAAAGAAAAAGACGACGATCTGGATACAGGAAATTACAGCGAATACAACGTTATTCCGCGCTCCTACCGGGAGATTTATATTCACAGCAAATTGATGTTCGTGGACGATGTGTACACTACGCTGGGCAGCGCGAACTTGAATGCACGCAGCATGGCTGGCGACAGCGAATTAAACATTTGCACCGAGGAATGGGCTTTTACGAAGGCGGCCCGCAAACGAGTTTGGGGAAATCTGGCTGGTAAGGACTTGGATGGGGCCGAGGGAACGAAGAAAGATGTCGAAACCACACGCAGTAGTTGGCTGGACTTAATGGATCAGAATAAAAAGAATAAGTTGGCTGGGCACCCGCCAGAAAATAATAGCTTTATTCATCCCTTCGAAGATCCACGCGGGGAGCCATTGGTTAGGCTCGCATAAAGTGAAAAAAAACAATAGCGGTGCTACACGCAATCATATATTTTTCGCTGCCAAAGTGACAATCGTCGCTTTGGCACTTCTCTTATCGGGATGCTCCATGAAAGACCATTCACAGGACACAGCGCTGCCGCGCTTTACCAAACTCGAAGCGTTCGACCCTCACCGCGCGGACTTTGTATGCAAGCATGAAGCAAACGTCAATCCACCGATCTCGTCAGAAGCAGAGGCTCTGTTCCAGCAGGCGCTGATGCTCGATAACCATGACCTATGGCCCCAACAGCGTGATTATGCGAAGGTCGCGACCCTGTATGAGCAAGCAATGATACTGGGCCATTGGAAAGCGCAATTCAATCTGGCCGGGTTGTACTTAAGGGGAATTGGTCTATCGCAAGACATTGAAAAGGCTATTACGCTGACCGAGGATCTAATGCGAAAAGGCGTTCCTGCCGCCTGGGACAATATGGGCGCCTATTATATGGGTGGCGTTGGACCGCTCGAGCAGGATGCAACCGTAGCGTATGCATTCTGGCAAAAGGCCGCTGACATGGGGAGCATGGCCGCGCAGACCTATATCGGGGCGAAGCTTCTGGCCGCTAGCGATCAGCCACCGGAGGCGTGGGCCAACAGAAATGTGGGCATGAAGATGTTGGAATGCGCATATGCTCAAGGAGATGGCAGAGCTGGCTATGAACTAGGCTTGGAGTATGCGACGCTCGGTATTTCAGACAAGACAAAAAAAGAGCCGGCGCTTCAGTATTTTCAGCAAGCAGTCAAATGGGGAAGCGCAAAGGCAGCGACTCGCCTTTTCGCTAACTTTGATAGAGGCCCAGCCACTGCATCAAGCGTCATTACCGAGGTCGACAAATCCCGCTCTGAACGTTACTTGGTTCTCGCCAACGCACTCGAAAGAAATCCCGACCTGCGCTTCCCCAACCTAGACAAAATATTGCCGCTACCGCCCGCCAAACTGCCAATGTGGAACGGGGACAAGGAAACCCTCATCAATGCCGCCAAAGCGGTCGTACCCAAACCTGTAACGCCACCCAAACCCGTACCGCTTTCGGCCGGGCCGCGCACTGGAAAAGCCTATATACCCGAAGGCTGGACCCTTCCCTCCGAGCCGCAAACACGGGTGGCAGCCCAATACGAAAGCACCGCCGCGTCACTCGACGGGTATTGGATCGCGCGTCTGATGCATCCCATGACGGACCGCCATCTCGCCTGGAATGCCGCCCAGGTCCCCCTCCATTACGAAAAAGGCGAACTGTTCGATCGCAGCCGTCCCGGTTTGCGTGACGAAGACGGCCGCATCCAGTTTCATTATCTCGGCCAGCCGGTCGAGCAGACAGTGCCGGTTGCGGCCACCGAACATCCATTCGTCATCCGGGGCATTGGCCGTTATGGCGACATGCCCACGCTGTCGCGTCAATGCAAAGGTCACTTTACCTGCCCGCTCACCGGCATATGGCGCGCAGAGGTGCCACAAAGTCATCCATCATCCTCCGTGTTCAATCAATGGTATCGGCAAGCCTATGTGACACAAGGCCGGCATTTCCCCGATCCCAAAGAACAGCATCTTGACATTGGCGCCCATGAGGTTACCTGGCATTGGCTCGGCAATGCCAACGACATGCGTGGCGACCTGGAATATGTCAGCCTGGGCGCACCCGAAGCCGGGGCAGATACGCACGGCGACACAACGTCCTCATCTCCACATAACAAGGGCCGCGATGCGTAACGTAATTCGACTCGGTGACGCCACTTCTCACGGCGGCAAGGTCATGAGTGCGAGCGCATCCCATGTCACGGTTGAAGGCATTGCGGTCGCACGCCTCGGCGATGTTTACAGTTGTCCCATCAAGGGACATGACAACTGCACGATTGCGGAAGGCGATCCGCATCACGTCGTCGACGGCATTCCCGTCGCCTATTCAGGACACAAAACCTCGTGCGGCGCCGTCCTGATTGCGAGCACGGGAAACTTGGGTACACCTTAGCGCGACGTTCACTTGTATGCACAAATGGATTTATCCACTGAATGCGGCGACGATCGTCCATACCGCAATACAGGCCGTACACTGGGTCTTGAAAAGCCGAACGGCAACACTATTGGCAGTTTCAAACGCCCAACCATTTTTAGACGAACGGGTCCGTGCTTAGCGCAAAACAAAAAATTTACCTCAAAATTGCGGCCATACTCGCCCTGGGGCCGCTATTCGTGATCGCGCCTTTCCATATTCCGGTCGGGGTGTGCCAGTCCGAATGGAACGACAGCAAGGGAAACCCAATCAAGGACGCCCCGATCAGCTGTCCGGCCAACGTCAAGCCGCGGGAGGTTGGCGGCAACCGTTACGGCGTCATCGCAGGGAAGACCTACCGCATCGACGTTTGGCATGTCCATGAACCGGCCACGCTGTGGCAGTGCATGACTGGCGTCGCATGCATTCCGATACCGATCCGCGCTCGCACTACCACCACGATGTCATTCACGCACGAGGATAGCGACCCCGACATCGGCCGGCTGCGCGCGCTCGGTGTCGGTGACTACATGACCGACGGACGTTCGCTGTTCAGTGACACGCGTCGGGTTACAGCGGACGCACCACCCGTCAACATCGACAAGCTCAAAATGCTGACATGTCCCTCGCACTTTGGAACCGCGTTGACCACGGAAACCGAGCCATGCGCATGGTATGCCAGCGATGGTCACTATGTGCTTTATGGTGCAGACGTGGTCGAGGGAGCTGATCTGGCGACGTTCAGGGCCGACCTGCCGGTGCGAGAGCTGGACACGAGAAATACGAACGATGGCGTCTTCGCCCGTGACCGGAACGCCGTTTATGTCGGCGCAACCCGGCTGGCCGGGGCCGATCCCGCGACGTTCGGCGCCTTCAAGTCAGGCTTCCCAGATTGCGGCCGCATCTGCCTCATCGACGCGCAGCACACGTGGCGCTTGACGGCCAGTGGTGTCGAAGAAGTGGAACTTTCGCCGGAAGATCTGGCCGAACTCCGTAAAGCCCTGCAAGAGACGCTGGCCAAACGCGCCATGCATTCGTCCCCTTGACTGCTCACGAGCTTAGTGCGTCAGCTCGGCCTGCGCCGCATCCGCCTTGTTCAACCGGCTGTTCCGCATCCCATACCCAAAATACGTGAGAACGGCCACCGCCATCCAGATGGTGAACACCGTATAAGTCGTGCTGGACAATCCGCCGACGAGATACAGGCACGCGAGGATCGACAGCCCCGGCACGAGGTAAGGCCCGAACGGCACGCGAAAGCCCTTGCGGCCCGTCTCGCCCTGCTTGCGGCGGATGACCGGCACCGCGATCGACACGACCATGAACGCGACCAGCGTGCCCATGCTCACCATGTCCCACAGGAAGGTGGAGTCGACGAGGCCCGCCACGGCGCCCACGGCGATGCTGACGATCAGCGTGTTCGTCACCGGCGACTGCGTGCGCGGATTGACTTTGCGGAAGGCGTTCGGCACGAGGCCGTCCTTGGCGATGGCGTACAGGATGCGCGTCTGGCCGTAGATCGTCACCAGCGTCACCGAGAACACGGAGATGACGGCGCCGGCCGACAGCACGAGCGCCGGCCATGCCTTGCCGGTCACGTTCTGCAGGATCACGGCGAGGCCCGCTTCCTGGCCCGCGAACATCGACGCCGGCTGGGCGCCGAGGGCCGCGATCGCGACCAGCATGTAGAACACGGTGACGATGACGAGGGCGGCCAGGATGCCGATCGGGACGTCGCGCGTCGGATCCTTGACCTCTTCGCCGGCCGTGGCGATGGTGTCCAGGCCGATGAACGAGAAGAACACGGTGCCCGCGGCCGCCGTCACGCCGGCCAGGCCGCCGACGCCCTTGCCGTCCGCCGGCCAGACGAACGGGTGGAAGTTGTTGATGTCGAAGCCGGACAGCGCGATCGCGGAAAAAAACACGAGGATCGCCAGCTTGATCAGCACCATGATGGCGTTCGTCGTCGCCGATTCCTTGGTACCGCGGATCAGCAGGACGCAGCACAGCACGACGAGCAGGATCGGCGGCAGGTTGATGTGCCCCGTGTGGAATTCGACGCCGCCGTGCTTGCCCGCGACCACCAGCGGCGAGCGCAGCGCGTCGGGGATCTGCCAGCCGAGCGCGTTCTGCAGGAAGTTGTTCAGGTAATCGGACCAGCCGATGGCCGTCGCGCTGGCGGCCAGGCCATACTCCAGCAGCAGGCAGGCCGCGACGATAAACGCGGCGAACTCGCCCACGGTGGCGTAGGCGAACGAATACGAGGAGCCGGCGGCCGGCACGCGGTTGGCCAGTTCGGCATAGCACAGCGCGGTGAGGCCCGCGGTGATGGCGGCCATCAGGAACGACAGCACGACGGCCGGACCGGCCTTCGGCACGGCTTCCACCATCGTGAAGAAAATACCGGTGCCGATCGTGGCGCCGACGCCGATCATCGTCAGGGGAAACAAGCCCAGCGAGCGGCCCAGGGCGTGGGCATGGCCGTCATCGAGCTTGTGCTCGGACGTCTTGGTACGAAAGAGCTTTTGGCTCAGTGTCTGGTTCACGTCGTCGTCCTCTTGGCGCGGGTAGCGCTGTAGTCTTGTCCAAAGTCCGCGATTATAGGGCCAGTTTCCGGCACCGCTTTCACTGCGGGAAAAAAATACTTCCGTTAAACCTGCATTTTTAATGCAGATTTATGTAGAATACGCCCATGGAGTTAGAATACGCTCGTAACCACTGAGCTGATCCGATGCGACTCACCCGATTTTCCGATATTGGCCTGCGTGTCCTGATCTATCTGGAACGCGCGGGAGAACGTCTGCATCCGGTAACGGTGGCCGAGATCGGCAAGCAATTCGACATCCCGCTGAACCACCTGGTCAAAGTGGTCGGGCAACTGGCCAAGCTGGGCTGGGTGCAGGCGACCCGCGGACGCAACGGCGGCCTGCGCCTCGCCGCCGATCCCGCCACGCTGACGATCGGCCAGGTGCTGCGCAAGCTGGAAGGCGAAGACGACGAACTGGTCGACTGCGACGGCACGGACTGCGCGCTGAAGATGGATTGCCAGCTGCGCGGCATGCTGCGCGCAGGCATGCGGGCGTTCTACGACGCGATGGACCGTTACACGCTGGCCCACGCCACCGCCGGCAACACGGGCGAACAGGTCGTGCGCATGCACCGCATGTTTTTGGATGGCGCCGCAGCGAAAACCGCCGTGGCCCTGCCCGAGCCGGTGAGCGAGGACTAACTTCAAATTTGATGGCAAGCCCGCCGCGCGGGCCTTTTTTTGAATCTTAAATCTGCATTTTAAATGCATAATTAAAGGAACCACCATGATTTCGGAAGCTTCCCGCCCCTACATCGATGCCAGCGTCCCCGTCCTGCGCCAGCACGGCCTGACGATCACCAAGCTGTTCTACACGAACATGCTGGGCGCGCATCCTGAACTGACCCGCATCTTCAACATGGGGAACCAGGCCAGTGGGGCGCAGCAGCAGTCGCTGGCATCGGCGGTGTTCGCGTACGCGGCCAACATCGGCAACCCGGGCGCGCTGGGTCCCGTCGTCGAGCGCATCGTGCACAAGCACGTATCGGTCGGCATCCGCGCCGAGCACTACCCGATCGTCGGCAAGCACCTGCTGGAATCCATCGCGGCCACGCTGGGCGACGCCGCCACGGAACCGCTGCTGAACGCGTGGAAGGAAGCCTACAACTCGCTCGCCAAACTGCTGATCGAAGCGGAAGCGAACCTGTACAGCACGGCCGGCATCCAGCCGGGCGACACCCGTCCGATGCACGTCGTCGAAGTCAAGACGGAATCCGTCAACGTGCTGTCGATCCGCTTCGTCCCCGCCGACGGCAAGCCGGTCCCCGCGTTCAAGCCGGGCCAGTACGTCAGCGTCGCCGTCGACCTGCCGGGCGGCCGTCACCAGCTGCGCCAGTACAGCCTGTCGGATGCGCCGAATGGTGAAAACCTGCGCATCTCGGTGAAGCGCGAAGACGGCGTGAACGATACGCCGGCTGGTGAAGTGTCGAACTGGCTGCACGCCAACGTGAAGGTCGGCGCCACGCTGCAGGTGTCGCACCCGTTCGGCGAGTTCCTGCCGGAGACGGAAGGCGACGCACCCCTCGTGCTGCTGTCGGCCGGCGTCGGCGTCACGCCGATGGTCTCCGCGCTGAAACGCGTGGCGCAGGTGAATCCGCAGCGCCGCGTGATCTTCGCGCACGCCGCTCGCGACGCCGGCCACCATGCGCTGCGCGCGGAAGTCGAAGGCCTGGTGTCCGTGATGCCGAACCTGTCGGTCGTGACCTTCCACGAGGAGGGTCAAGGTGCCGCCGGCGTGATCGAAGGCCGCATGGACGTGGCGAAGCTGCCGGCATGGTCGCACGACGAGGCGTCGGTCTACCTGTGCGGCCCGCACAAGTTCATGCAGGTCCAGTGGCTCGGTCTCCTGAACGCGGGCGTGCCGGCCGGCCGCCTGTACCGCGAGGTGTTCGGGCCGGAGCTGCTCGACCACCTGCTGTAATCGAAACGCCGGCCTTCGCGCCGGCGTTTTTAATTCACGACCTGGACGAGCTTCCCGCTCACGGTCCGCTGCGACGGATTGCCATACACGCGGATGCCGCCGGAACCACCGTTCTGCGCGACGAGCGACTGGCGCACGTTCGCGGTCATGCCACCCGATCCCGTCGACGACAGGTCCGCCTGCTCGCTGACGAGGTCCGCCAGGTCCAGGTGGCCGGAGCCGTTCGAGCGCGCCGCCAGGTGGCGCACCGCACCCGTCACGCGCAGCTGGCCGGAGCCGTTCAGGCTCGCCGTCAGGCGCTCGCCCTGCATGCGGCCCGCGACGACGCGGCCGGAACCATTCAGGGTCAGGTTGCCGCCGCTGCTTTGCAACGTCGTCGCGTCGATGCTGCCCGAGCCGTTCAGTACCGCGTCCAGGCCGGCGACGCGGCCCGTCAGCAGCACGGAACCCGATCCCCGCTCTTCCACCACCAGCGGTCCGCCGTTCAGGTCCTGCACAGACATGCGGCCGGACCCATTGTGGCGCACGTCCGTCAAGCGCGGCACCGTATAGGTCACGCGCACGGGATTGTTGGTGCGGAACGAGCGCTCCTTCTCGATGACCAGCCGGTCGCCGCGCAGCTCCGTGCGGATGAACGGCAGCAGGTTGCTGTCCGCCTCCACGACCAGCGACGTCGCCGGGCCGACGCGCACGTCGACGGTGATCGTGCCGTTCACTTCCAGCGCCGGCACGGTGGCGATCGTGCGCTCGTCGCGCGCGGGCACGCCGTTACCTTCGATGGAATCGCTGGAGAATGGCGTGCGGACCTGGTAGTCGCCATCGCCGCCCGGGGCGACGATGATGGCGCAGCCGCCGAGGATGGCGCAGGTGAGAGCGATGGCGAACGGAGTACGCATGGTGGATGGCCTTGTTGTTATTGACCATGCCACTCTAGCAAGGGTACCCGGGGTCGTCCGCCTGCATGCGACGGACGGTGTAAAACGCGGAACGAACGGAGGAAAACCTGCGACGACCGTCAGCGCTGGCCCAGGCGCGTATCGCCGAACAGATGCTTGTACTCGTGCGGCTGCGAGCGCCAGTACTGCGGCGGCGCGCTGACCGTCGCCCCCAGTTCCGCCGCCGCATGCCACGGCCAGCGCGGGTCGTACAGCATCGCGCGCGCCAGCGCCACCATGTCCGCCTGGCCGGTCTGCACGATGGTCTCGGCCTGCTTCGCTTCCGTGATCAGGCCCACGCCGATGGTCGGCATTGGCGTGTTCGCCTTGATGCGCGCGGCGAACTCGATCTGGTAGCCCGGACCCACAGGGATCTTCTGGTGCTGCGACAGCCCGCCGCTCGAGACGTGGATGAACTGGCAGCCCAGTTTTTCGAGCGCTTTGGTCAGCACGAGGCTCTGTTCCAGGTCCCAGCCGCCCTCGACCCAGTCGCTGGCCGAGATACGCATGCCGACCACCATCTCGGGCGACACGGCCGCGCGCACGGCCTCGAACACCTCGAGCGGAAAGCGCATGCGGTTTTCCAGCGAACCGCCATATGCATCGTCGCGCCGGTTCGACAGCGGCGACAGGAACTGGTGCAGCAGATAGCCATGGGCGCCGTGCAGTTCGATGGCGTCCAGGCCCAGCGCATCGGCGCGGCGCGCGGCGGCGACAAAACCGTCCTTCACGCGCTGCAGGCCGGCGGCATCGAGCGCCAGCGGCACGGTCTCGCCCTCCGCGTGCGGGATCGCGGACGGCGCCACGGTCTGCCAGCCATTCTCATGGTCGGCAGGGATGTTCGCGCCGCCCTTCCAGGGCACCTCGCTCGATGCCTTGCGGCCGGCGTGCGCGAGCTGGATGGCGATCTTGATCGGTGCGTGCTTGCGCATCGCATTGACGACGGGCTCCAGCGCCGCCGCATGCTCGTCGGACCAGAGGCCCAGGTCGGCATAGGTGATGCGCCCCTCTTCCGTCACGGCGGTCGCTTCGATGATGAGGAGACCGGCACCGGACAGTGCGAGGTGGCCGAGGTGGATCATGTGCCAGTCGGTGGCGAAACCGCGGTCGGCGGAGTACTGGCACATCGGCGCGATGGCGATCCGGTTCGCCAGCTCGAGCGGGCCGAGCTGGATCGGAGAAAACAGCTTGCTCATGGGTGAAGACTCCCCTTTGTGTTCCAAAGAACCAGTCTAGCGCGCATGGCGCAAACGCGCTTTCAACCGGCGCGCACCACCATGATCCCTGCCCGCAACCCCACGCGCACGTCGGGATTCGGAAACACGACGCACTCCTCGTCGTGCTGAACGGTATAAACGGTATCGCCGTCGCGCGCGATCACGTCACCCTTTTTCAGCGGCGTGAAGTTCTCTGTGTCGCGCCCGAAGCTCATCGTGAACGCATCGGACAGCTTGGTGATCGACTGGGCCGTGTTGAACACGATGGGTTGGTTGCCGCCCGCCTGCGCCTGCCCGCGCAGCAATCCGTGCAAGGCCGACGCCATCGCCGCGAACTGCGACAGGTCGTTCTGCCCCAGCGTGCCGATGCGTCCCAGTTCGACGGTGGTGCCCGCGGCGCCGTGCCGCTCGGCCGTCCAGTAACTGTACGTGCCCGCGGATGCCGGGTTCATGATGACGGCTTCGATGCCGCCGAGGCCCAGCCACGCGATTAGCGCGCGGCGAGGCTCGTCCGCGATCAGCTCCGGCACGATCGCGAAGCGCGGATAACGCGAGCCGCGGATCGCCGTGTGCAGGTCGAGGTGCCAGCGGCGCGGGCCGCTGCCGTCGAAGAATGCAGCCGTGGCTGCGATCAGCGTGTCCGCCCGGCCGGCTTCGAAGGTGCCGGCCAGGTCGCCGCGCTGGTCGCGGAACATGCGGTTCAGGTCCGCGTCGATGAAGCGCTTGCCGGCCGCGATGGCGTCGATGTTCCCGACGCACAGCATCAGGTCCACCGCGACCTCGCCCGGCGTGCGCGACAGGGCCTCGATGGCGTAGGCCACCATCTCGATCGGCCCCGTCTCGTCGCCATGGACGCCCACCGACAGCAGCACGGCGGCACGCGCTGCCGACGGCGTCGCAGCCTTCACGGTCAGCACGCCCTTCGCGGGCAGGCCGACCGTGAAGCCGGCTTGCGCGAAGCGGGCGGCGACCTCGCCGAAGTCGCCTTCGGCAAGTGCCCGGATTTCCTTCGGTAAGGTGGCCGCCATCGCTTACGCCAGGTTCGCGACGGTGGTGGCGACGGTCGACGCCGCGGTGCCGGATGCGATGCGGTCCGGGCTCGACCCTTCCGACAGCGACCACACGGCCAGCATCGCCTGCTCCAGGTCCGTCGGCTGGACGTAGCCGGCCGACAGGCCCATCGCCGCGGCCAGCTCGCGCACGGCCGACTGCATGTCGCCGCTGGTGCGGCTCGCCGCCAGCACTTCCGTCAGCAGGCGTTGCTGCGTGCGGCGCAGGGCTTGCAGCGCGTAGTTACGCAGCTGTTCCTGCGACTTGCTGGTGGCCGGCAGCTTGAGGCCGCGTTCCAAGGTGTCGATGCCGGCCTGTTCGCGCAGCAGCATGCCGACGCGCAGGAACTCGGCCAGCGACATGCCTTGCGGACGCTGGACGGAGACGGCCGCGAACAGGAACGCCGCCAGCGATTCGACCGTGTCGACGGCCTTCCACGCCTGCACGAACGACGACGACAGGCCCGCGTGGCTGTCCGCGTCAAGCTTCGCCGGCATCAGCTGGCGCAGTTGTTCCGGCTGGGCGAACAGGTTCGACAGCTCTTCCATGCCCCCGGCACCGGCCTGCTCGGCCGGCAGCGACAGCACGCCTTCGATCACGGTGCGCAGCATCACGCGGGTGCGCGCATCGACGGTCTGCGACACGTCGCGCGGCACGACCAGCGCGTCATGGTCCAGTGCCTCGAACACGGGCGCCAGGTGCAGCGCGGCCCAGGCCTGGCCCCACGCTTTCACGACTTCGGCGTCGTCTATGCGGTGTTCCAGCGCCAGGTCGCGCAGCATCAGCGGGCCGCAGCGGTTGACGGATTCGTTGGCCAGCACGGTCGCGAGGATCGCGTTGGCCAGCGGGTGCGCCAGCGGATCGCGCGTGGCGACCAGCTGCGCCGGGAAGTACGGGCGCAGGATGGTCTCGGCCCACGGCTGTTCCGTCAGCGGCAGCGCGGCGAGGATGCGCTTGAAGCGGTTCTTGACGTTGGCGACGACGACGGCCAGTTCCGGCGTGCTCAAGCCCAGGCCCAGGGCCTTGCGGCGCTGCAGTTCCGTCTCGCTCGGCAGCTGCTCCAGCTCGCGCGACACGGCGCCTTCCGCCTCCAGGCTCGCGATCAGGGCAGCGTAGCCGTCGACGACGGCGCTGTCCGATTGCGCCTGCGCCTCGCGCACCAGCAGGTGCGTCTGCAGCGTGTTGTCGCGCAGGACCAGCTTCTCGATATCGCCCGTCATCTCGGTCAGCAGGCGATTGCGCTCGCCCTCGTCCAGCTGGCCCGCGTTGACTTCGGTGTCGAGCCAGATCTTGACGTTGACTTCGTGGTCGGAGCAGTCCACGCCGGCCGAGTTGTCGATCGCATCCGTGAAGATGCGGCCGCCGGCCAGCGCGAATTCGATACGGCCGGCCTGCGTGGCGCCCAGGTTGCCGCCTTCCGCGACAACCTTCACGCGCAGCTCGTTGCCGTTGACGCGGATGTTGTCGTTGGCGCGGTCCTTCACCTGCGCATGGGTCTCGGTGGACGCCTTGATGTAGGTGCCGATACCGCCGTTGTAGAACAGGTCGACCGGTGCCAGCAGGATACGGTGCATCAGTTCTTCCGGCGTGAGCGACGTCTCTTCGATGGCCAGCGCTTCGCGCACTTGCGGCGACAGCTCGATGTGGCGCGCGGTGCGCGGGAACACGCCGCCGCCTTCCGAGATCAGTTCCTTGTCGTAGTCGTCCCACGACGAACGCGGCAGCGCGAACATGCGCTTGCGCTCATTGAACGACACGACGACGTCCGGGTTCGGGTCGAGGAAGATGTGGCGGTGGTCGAACGCGGCCAGCACTTTCAGCTGGCGCGACAGCAGCACGCCGTTGCCGAACACGTCGCCCGACATGTCGCCCACGCCGACCATCGTCACCGGGGTCGTGTTCATGTCGTGGCCCATCTCGTAGAAGTGGCGTTTCACGGCTTCGAACGCGCCCTTCGCCGTGATGCCCATCTTCTTGTGGTCGTAGCCGTTCGAACCGCCCGATGCGAACGCGTCGCCCAGCCAGAAGCCGCGCGAGACGGCGATGCTGTTGGCGATGTCGGAGAACGTCGCGGTGCCCTTGTCGGCGGCGACCACGAGGTAAGGGTCGTCCTGGTCGTAGCGCACGGTGTCCGTCGGCGGCACGATCTCGCCGCGCACGCGGTTGTCCGTCACTTCCAGCAGGCTCGCGATGAACAGGCGGTAGACGGCTTCGCCTTCGGCCGCCACGACGTCACGCGCCGCATCCTTCGGCATCTGCTTGCAGACGAAACCGCCCTTCGAGCCGGCCGGCACGATGACGGCGTTCTTGACCATCTGCGCCTTCACGAGGCCCAGCACTTCGGTGCGGTAGTCTTCCATGCGATCGGACCAGCGCAGGCCGCCGCGGGCGACCGGGCCGCCGCGCAGGTGCAAGCCTTCGAAGCGGCGCGAGAACACATAGATCTCGCGGAACGGGCGCGGTTCCGGCACGAGCGCCAGGTGGCTCGTGTCGAGCTTGAAGATGATCTTCTCGCCATCGTTTTGATAGTAATTGGTGCGCACTGTCGCCATCACGAGATCGACCAGCGCGGCCATGATTTCCTCGGTGTCGGCGTGGTTGACCCTGGCCAGGTCCGCCTTCAGCGCGGCCAGTTTCGCATCGCCCTCGGCGCGTTCCCCGGCGCTGCGTTTCGGATCGAAGCGCAGCTCGAAACCTTCGACCAGTTCCTTGACGAGGTTCGCGCGCGGACGCAGCGTCTCGGCCATGTAGCGGGTCGAGAACTTGCTGCCCGCCTGGCGCCAGTAGCTGATGTAGGCGCGCACGAGCTGCACTTCGCGCATGGCCAGGCCGCCTTCGATGGTCAGGCCGTTCAGGCGGCCGTCTTCCGCTTCGTCGTTGAATAGCGCGGCGAACAGTTCGCCCGCGACTTCCGCGACGCCCGGCTTGGCCAGCTTGGCGGCCGAATCCGCGTCGACGATCAGGCCCGTGATGTAGCGGCGCGTGCCGTCGGCCGTGTCGATCCAGAAGCTCTGTTCGCGGTCGATGGCGACGCCGGCGTTCTGCAGCGCCGGCAGGATGCGCGACAGCGACGGCATCGTGTTCGTCGAGTACAGGCGCAGCGACGTGACGCCCGCTTCATCCGTCTCGATGCGGACCGAGACGTGGCCCTGCTGGCCGTTCGCGATGATCGCGCTCACGTCGCGGAAGGCGATTTCGGGCGCGGTCGCGGCCACGTAGTTGACCGGCAGCGTCGGCAGGATCTTGCGCAGCGCGTTGCGGGTCGGGACATCTTCGACCGTGTCGGTCAGCGCCGTGTAGCGGTCATGCCAGCCGTCCAGCACGGACAGCAGCGGTTTCTGGATGTCCGATTCCAGGTCGAGCGGATAGCGCGCGGCCTGGGCGATCAGGTAGACGCGGGCCAGCGGGCCATCGGCGACGAGGGTCTGCGTGCGCACGTCGACGGCGCCCGAGCTTTCCTTCAGTGCCTGCGCCAGCGCGGCGACAACGGCGGCGCTGTAGCGCTCGCGCGGCAGGTAGACGAGGACGTTCAGGTGGCGTTGATAGACGTCGCGGCGGGCGAAGACTTTCGCGCGCGGCTGCTTGTACAGCGAGACGACGGAGCTGCACACCTGGGCAAGCCAGTCCGGATCCGCTTCCAGCGCTTCCGTGCGCGGCAGCGACTCCAGGATCTCGAGGAATTTCTCGGCGCGGAAGCCTTCCTGGCGCACGCCGGCAATCGACAGCACTTTCGCGACGCGGCCGCGTGCGAACGGCAGGCGCGCCAGCGGGGTCGACGTGGCGGCGCGGGTGAACAGGCCGACGAAGCAGTGTTCGCCGATCGTGTTGCCCTGCGTGTCGGTGTCGCGCACGCCGATGAAATCCAGCGGCTGGTCGCGGTGCAAGGTGCCGGCCACGTCGGCCTTCACGATCGACAGCGTCTCGTCGCGCTTGGACAGGATCTCGAAGTCGCCCGGGATGTTCTGCAGGCAGGTGCCGTAGACGGGGTGCGACGTATCCTGCAGCACGCCGATGCGGCTCGGGATATCGCGTTCGAGTTCGCGCACGCCCGGCTTGACGAAGTAATAGGCGTAGCCGAACGGTTCGAAGCCTTCGTTCTTGGCCCAGTCGAGGAAGGCCGCCACTTCCTGGCCGGACGGCGTGCCTTGTGCGGCGGCTGCCGCGGCGACGGCCGTCATGCGGTCGGCCATGGCGACGGCGTCGCGGTGCACGATGGCGGCGTCGCGCGCGACCATCTGGATGCGGGCGACGAGTTCGGAGAGCTCGTCCTGCGGCAGGTCTTCCGCCAGCAGGCACAGGACATACGATTCCAGCGGCGCGCCCGCTTCGCCGACGGCAACCACGCGCCCGGCTTCATCGCGGCGCACGGGCAGCACCGTATTCAGCACGCCCGACGCGACGACGCGCTGGCGGCGCAGCGCCATCACGAACGAGTCGACGAGGTAGGGCATGTCCTCGTTCAGGATCAGCAAGGCGGTCGACATGCCGCAGCGCCCGTCCGTGTAGCGATTCTCCGCGATCTGGCAACCGTCGGTCGTGCGCTGCGCCACCTGGGCGAAGGCATCCCACAGGATGGCGGCGAGGTTGCGGGGATCGATGCCGGCGAGGTCGTCCTCGTCCAGGGCGCCGATCCAGGCGCCGATCAGCGCGCCCACTTGTTCCGAGGCGTCCACCGGCTTGTTCTCGTTGACCAGCGCGAGGGTTTGCGTGCGCAGATCGTGAGGCATGTCTTTGTTCATTTTTAGCTTCTCCAAAAGCTGGTTGTTGCGCCGGGTTCGGCGCGGCTTGTGGCCACATGTTCCCGGCTGGTACGGACAGGGTTGTCCCGTCCAGATCTCTTATGCTTCTTCGGGTGTACGTCGAAAAACCTGGACGGCTTTTCGAGGTACACCCTCCCGGAAACGATGCGCTATTAAATCATGAAAGGTCGTAAAGACCGGGCAAGCCCAGGATGCGCTCCAGGTCTTCCAGCGCGGCCGCGCACTCGATGGCCAGCTGCGGGTCCGCCAGGTCCTTCGGCTCCACGCGGTCGCGGTAATGACGCTCGACCCACGGCACGAGGCGCGCGTACAGGTCTTCCGTCATCAGCACGCCCTGGTGCATCGCGGCCGCTTCCTCGTCCGTGAGCACCACGCGCAGGCGCAGGCACGCGGGGCCGCCGCCGTTGCGCATGCTCTGGCGCAGGTCGAATTCGATCAACTCGTCGATCGCGCCGTTTCCCGACCTTCCGGATGCCACCAGCTGCTCCAGGTAGCGGGCCACGGTCGCGACCTCGCGGCACTCGTGCGGGACGACGAGCGCCATGCCGCCGTCCGGCTTCGACAGCAGCTGGCTGTTGAACAGGTAGCTGGCGACGGCGTCGGCGACGGGGACGACGCCCGTGTCCACGCGCACGGCGCGCAGGTCGGTGCCGGTGACGCCCAGCGCGCGGCGCAGCGCTTCCAGCGTGGCCGCTTCGTCGGCGAACGCCTGGTCGTGGTAGAACAGCACGTTGCCGTTGCCGACCGCGATCACGTCGTTATGAAACACGCCCTGGTCGATCACGGCCGGATTCTGCGACGCGAACACGGTACGTGCCGCGTCCAGGCCATGCAGGCGGGCCACGGCCTGCGATGCTTCCAGCGTCTGGCGTGCCGGATACTTGGTCGGCGCGGGCGCGGACGGGTCGAACTCGACGCGGCCATACACGAAGAATTCGACGCCGGCCGCGCCGTGTGCGCTGGCGAAGCGCGTGTGGTTGGCGGCGCCCTCGTCGCCGAACGCGGGCGTCGACGGCAGCGGGTCGTGCACGACGAAGCGGTCCGGGTTTGCGAACAGGGCGCGCAGCGTGCGCGTCGCCTGCACGTGTTCTTCCGCGCGGTGCAGCTTGTTGTTCAGGTTCGCGGCGGTGAAGTGCACGCGGCCGTCCGCCGTGTCGGCCGACGGGCTGACGGTGGCGGCGTTCGCGGTCCACATCGGCGATGCGGAGTATGCGCACGCGAGGATCACCGGAGATTCGCGGTACGCCCGTGCCAGCACGTCGGCATCCGTGCCCGTGAAGCCGAGGCGGCGCAGCAGACGGAAGTTCGGACGCGCCTGCGGCGGCAGCAAGCCTTGCGCGAAGCCGCGTGCGGCCAGTGCGCGCATCTTGGCGAGGCCCTGCAGCGCGGCCTGGCGCGGGTTCGACGCGCTCCGCACATTGTTGAACGAGGCGACGTTGCCGAACGAGAGACCGGCGTAGTTGTGCGACGGGCCCACGAGGCCGTCGAAGTTGAATTCGCGTGCGTTGCGCATATCGTTCAGAAGGTGAGACCGGGCGACAGCTTGGCCGGCATGTCCAGTTCGGATGTTTCGATGGAGGCGACCGGGTACGCGCAGTAGTCGGCCGCATAATAGGCGCTCGGACGGTGGTTGCCGGACTTGCCCACGCCGCCGAACGGCGCGGAGCTGGCGGCGCCCGTCGTCGGACGGTTCCAGTTGACGACGCCGGCTCTAGCCTTGACCGCGAAGCGCTTCCACAAGTCTTCCGATGGCGAGAGGAGTGCCGCGGCGAGGCCGTACTCCGTCGCGTTGGCGGCCGCGATGGCGCGGTCGAAATCGGCCACGCGCACGATCTGCAGCAGCGGTCCGAACCACTCTTCGTCCGGGATGCCCTGCGCATCCGTCACGTCGACGATACCGGCGGTGACGAAGCCCGCGTTCGGGTCGAGCTGGCGCATGCGCAGCAGGACCTTGCCACCCTGCGCTTCCATCATGTCCTGCGCCTGCACGAGGCGTTTCGCGACGGCGGCCGAGACGACGGGGCCCATGAACGGCTGCGGCTCCGCGTTCGACGGACCGACCGCGAGCTTGCCCGCCACTTCCACGAGGCGGTCGACGATGGCTTGTCCCTGCGGGCCGTCCTGCACGATCAGGCGGCGCGCGCACGTGCAGCGCTGGCCGGCGGAGATGAACGCGGACATCACCGCATGGTGAACGGCCGCGTCGACGTTCTGCACGTCCCACACGACGAGCGGGTTGTTGCCGCCCATTTCCAGCGCCAGCATCTTGCCCGGCTGGCCGCCGAACTGCTTATGCAGCGCGACACCCGTCTGGCTGCTGCCGGTGAACAGGATGCCGTCCACGTCCGGGTGCTGCGACAGCGCGACGCCGGTCGCGCGGCCGCCGTTCACGAGGTTCAGCACGCCCTGCGGCAGGCCGGCCTGTTCCCACAGCTGCACGGTACGCACGGCGGTGCGCGGCGCGTATTCGCTCGGCTTGAACACGAGCGTGTTCCCCGCGATCAGCGCCGGTACGATGTGGCCATTCGGCAGGTGGCCGGGGAAGTTGTAGGGTCCGAACACGCCGAACACACCGTGCGGACGGTGGCGCAGCACGGCGTTGCCGTCGGCGACCTTGGCGGCGGTTTCGCCCGTGCGCGCGGCATGCGACTGCACCGAGATGTCGACCTTGTTGGCCATCGTCGTCACTTCCGTGCGGGCTTCCCACAGCGGCTTGCCCACTTCCTCGGCGATGATCGCGGCGAGTTCCTCGTTGTGCTCCTTGAGCAGGTCGCGGAAGCGCTGGCAGATGGCGATGCGTTGTTCGAGCGGCGTGAGCGCCCAGTCTTCGAACGCGGCGCGCGCGGCTTTTACGGCGCGGTCCACATCTTCTGCCGTGGATTCGTTGCTGGTCCAGGTCTGGCGGCCGGTGGACGGGTCGATGGTCTCGAGTTGCGGACCGCTGCCGGCCAGCCATTCACCGCCGATGAAGTTAGCGCAGTTAGAGCTCAATTCTTTAGCCATTGTTTTTCCTTACGTTGAGGGCCAGCGAGCGAATAGGGTCACCCGGCTGGCAATGCAGCAACTGGAGTTCGCGCACGGATAGCGCGACCTTGCGGCCGCCGTCGCAGGCCTGGGTAAGGACCATGCGAAAATCGTCGAGCTTCGTGTTGGAGACGAGCGTGACTTCGCACTCACCTTCCGGTTGGCCTTCCTCGGCCGTGGTCAGCACGCTGTCGCGCACGGCGCGCAGCTCGGCCACGCGGCCCTGCAGCACGGGCCCCGCGTCGAAGATGTCGACGTAGCCCTCGTAGTGCATGCCTTCCTGCTCCAGCAGTTTGCGCGCAGGGAGCGTGGAGCGGTGCACCTGGCCGATCACGGCCTGCGCGTCTTCCGGCAGGTACGCGACGTACAGCGGCTGGCGCGGCATGAGCTCCGCGATGAACGACTTCTTGCCGAGCGCCGTCAGGCCGTCGACGTGGTTGAAATCCATCTTGAAGAAGTGGCGGCCGAGTCCCTCGTAGAACGGCGACGTGCCGTCCTCCGCCTGGTAGCCGCGCATCTCCGCGATGATCTTTTCCGTGAACAGGTGCTGGAACTGCGCCATGAACAGGAAGCGGCTCTTCGACAGCCACTTGCCGTTGTAGCCCGTGCGGTACTCCGGCATCAGGAACAGCGAACACAGTTCCGTGGAGCCGGTCAGGTCGTTCGACAGGTACAGCGTGTCCATGCGCGTGAACACGCCCAGTTCGCGGCTGGAGTGCACCAGCGTGCCGATGCGGTAGTTATAAAACGGCTCCGTGAGGCCGACGGCGGCCTTGATGGCGCACACGCCGGCCAGGCGGCCGTTGGACGTGTCTTCCATCACGAACATGTAGTCGCGTTCCTCGGGCGGGATCGTCTGCGCGAACGATGCCACCGCGGTCTCGACGCGCTCGCCCAGCATGGCGCGGTCCGGCTTCAGCGTGGTCATGCCGCTGCCGACCTGGCGTGCCATCTCGATCAGCGGATCGATGTCGTTCAGGGTGATTGCGCGGATTACGAGCATGGGTTCCTCATGGTTTTCCAAAGCGTCAGATGCGTACGCAGATGACGCTGTCGCCGGTCGCGACGCCTAACGCCTCGCGTGCCGCGGGCGGCAGGCAGATGGCGTCGGAACTCTCGGCCGGGTCGCACGGCAGCACGATCGCGCGGAACTTGCGTTCGCTGCTGGCCACCGCGTAATTCACCATCGCGGCCTTGCCGCCGCGCGTGGGCGGCTGCAGTTCGGCGTTCGCGACCTTCTTCACCATCGAGCCGGAGAACGACCGCAGCGCGTGCTTGTGCGCCTGCAGGATCGGACCGCCGTCGAAGATGTCGATGTATTCGTCGGCCTCGAAGCCCTCTGCCGTCAGCAGGTCGAACGCGAGTTCGCCGCTTGGGTGGATCTGGCCCATCACGGCCTGCGCGGGGCCGGGCAGCAGCGGCACGTACACGGGGTAGTGCGGCATCAGCTCGACGATCAGCGTGCGGTTACGGGCGCCGCCGATCGTGCGCTCCGCATCGAGGAAATCCATCTTGAAGAACTTGCGGCCCAGCGCATCCCAGAACGGCGACTGGCCACCCTCGTCGGTGACGCCGGCCAGCGGCACGAAGAAACGGTCGCCGAAGCGGTGCGGCGCCAGCACGGCGTACAGCAGACGGGCGCGCGACAGCAACGCGGACTCGCGGCCGGCAGTATCCTGATTGCGAATGTAGAAGCCGGACAGCTGCGAATACGCCGTCAGCTCCGAGCACAGCGTCAGCGCATGCACGCTGTGGCTGATGTTCAGGTCGCGCGAGACCTGCTGGATCACATCGTTGCGGAACGCGAAATAAGTGCCGTTCGAACCGGCCGACGCGTGGATCGCGGCAGTGCCGACCAGCGCGCGGCTGTCGACGTCTTCGAGCACGAACAGGTAGGACTCTTCGCTGGGGATGTCGACGTGGGCGGCGAACGACGCCACCGAACGCTCCACGAACGCGGCGATTTTCTCGCGCGTGCGCGGCAGGGTGTGCACTCCCGGCGTGGACGCGGCAAGCAGCGTCTCGAGGGCGCCGACATCCGCTGGTTCTACCGGACGAACTACGTACATGGATTCTCCCGACAAAGGCATCGAACTCACGGAGCCGGCCGGACTGGGGGGCCCCCCTTCCGGCCGGGTGGTGCTGGCAGTATCAGCCGGCGAGGAACGCGTCGGCGGCCTGGCGCATGATGCGGTCGGCTTCCGCGATCTGCTCGTCGGAGACGACCAGCGCCGGTGCCAGGCGGACGACGTCCGGGCCGGCGATCAGCAGCATCAGGCCGAGCTTTTCCGCGACCTTCGTGTAGTCCTTCGACTTGCCCTTGTAGCCGTCGGCCATCGGCAGGCCGAGCAGCAGGCCCTTGCCGCGCGGCCTGGTGAACAGCTGCGGGTAGTCGGCGGCCAGCTTCTCCAGGTTCGCGACGATCTTGCCGCTCGCCTCGCGCACGCGCGCCAGGAAGGCCGGCTGGTTGATCTGCTCGATCACGGCCAGCGCCACCGACGTCGCCAGCGGGTTGCCGCCGTACGTGGTGCCGTGGCTGCCGACGGCCAGGTACTGGGCGATCTCGTTGGTGGTCAGCATGGCGCCGATCGGGTAGCCGTTGCCCAGGGCCTTGGCCGACGTCAGCACGTCCGGGGTCACGCCCACGTTCATGTAGTCGTAGAAGGTACCGGTACGACCCACGCCCGACTGCACTTCGTCGAAGATCAGCAGGGCGCCGGTCTTGTCGCACAGCTCGCGCAGCGTCTTGAGGAATTCGATGTCGCCCGGGATCACGCCACCTTCGCCCTGGATCGGCTCGACGATCACGGCCGCGACGTCATCGCCGATGGCGGCGCGTGCCGACTCGATGTCGTTGTAGTTGATGTGGTTGATTTCCGGGGGCAGCGGCTCGAAGCCTTCGGTGTACTTCGACTGGCCGCCGACCGACACGGTGAACAGCGTGCGGCCGTGGAACGAGGAATAGCACGACACGATGCGCGACTTGTGCGGGCCAAACTTGCCGTGCGCGTACTTGCGCGCCAGCTTCAGGGCGGCTTCGTTGGCTTCCGCGCCCGAGTTGGCGAAGAAGCAGCGGTCGGCGAACGTGGCCTCGATCAGGGCCGACGCCAGGCGCAGGACCGGCTCGTTCGTGTAGCCGTTGCCGACGTGCCAGAGCGTATTGGCCTGGCGGGTCAGCGCCTCGACGACGACCGGGTTGCAATGACCCAGGCTGCTGACGGCGATGCCGGAGGTGAAGTCGAGGTAATGCTTGCCGTCCTGGTCCCAGACGTCCAGGCCCGACGCGCGCACGGGCACCATCGCGGCGGGTGCGTAGGTCGGGACGAGCACCTCGTCGAAAGTCTGGCGTGTGACAGGCCGCGTGGCGACACCCGAGTCGAGCTTAGCATTCATGACGTTTTCCTCATCCAAATAAAAGATTGCGCGGACTCCAGCAGCCGCGCCGAGCGACTCATTATAGAGAAGCCAATCCTTGCCGTTCTTTCCAAACTGCGACAGGCATTTTCATTTTTGGACGAGCAACAAAAAACCGGGGTCAGAGCCCGATTTTTGGAAATTGCCCAAAATCGGGCTCTGACCCCGGTGTTTACTGGCTGAGCTTGCGCTGGCGTTCTTCACGCGGCGTATTGCCGAACAGCGCCCCGAACGCAGTCGAAAAATGGGAACCGGACGAGAACCCGCACATCAGTCCCACCTGCACGATGGAGTAGTTGGTGTCGCGCAGCAGTTGGCGCGCCCGTTGCAGGCGCAGTTCGAGGTAGTAGCGCGACGGCAGGCTGCCCAGGTATTGCTTGAATAGCCGCTCCAGCTGGCGGCGGGACACGCCCGCCAGCTGGGCGATGTCGTCGGTCGACAGCGGTTCCTCGATGTTCGCTTCCATCAGGGTGACGGCTTCCGTCAGCTTGGGCTGCAGCACGCCGAAGCGCGCCTGCAGTGCGACGCGCTGGCGCTCGTCCGGGCCGCGCACGCGGTCCACGCACAGGATTTCCTTCACCTGCGCCTGGACCGTCGCGCCGAACAGCAGGTCGACGAGGGTCAGCGCGAAGTCGATGCTGGCCGCACCGCCGCAGGACGTCAGGCGCGCGCCGTCGATCTCGTACAGGTGCGGGCTCAGCAGGGCCTGGTCGGCGCGCATGTCGACGTCGGGATACAGCGACCACGGCAACGCGGCGCGCGCACCGTTCAGCGCGCCCGCCTCCGCCAGCCACAGCACCCCCGCGCCGACGCCGCCCCAGCACGGCGCCGCACGGCAGCGGGAGATCACCATGCGCAGGTTGGCGGGGCGCAAGCCGGCCTCGGCCTCGTCGGCGACGAGGAGCACGAGGTGCCAATGGCGCTGGTCGGCGGCGAATTTGTCGGGGGTGCGTACGTCCACATGCAGGCGTTCCGGCCCCAGCACCTTGGCCGCGAGGCGCAGCGGCTGCACGAGGCCGGACCACGTCAGCGAATCCGGCTCGCCCGCATGCACGAGCAGCACGCGCAGCGGCGCCTCCTGCGCGAGGCGGGATAATTCAAGCTGCTGCATTGGGACGAACAGGGATCATCACTCGGGGGCGAGCGCGGCGGCCGGCCGGCTTTCGGCATTCCATTGACTGACTATCATACCGGAGATCAACAAAGCCGCGCCGAGCCAGCCCCGGGCGCCCATCGCCTCGCCCAGCCAGAAATACGCGAAAAACGCGGCGCCGCCGGGCTCGAACGCATAGATGACGGCCGCCTCGTTGGCACTCGTGCGCGCCTGGCCCCAGGCCTGCATCGAGATGATGGCGGCCGTGCACAGCACGCCCAGGTAGGCGAAGTTCGGCGCATAGTGAAGCAGCCCGTGGCCGATGTAGGCCCAGTAGTTGGCGGCATCGGACGCGACGTCGATGCTGCCCCGCGGTACCTCGCGCGCGAACAGCCACAGCGCCGCGCACAAGGCGACGGTGCCGATCTGCGCGGCCGTCACCGTCATCAGACGGACGGCGCGCCGCGTATACACCTCCATGACCTTGATGTAGGCGCCGAACGTGAGCGCGGCCAGCAGCGCGAGCGTGTCGCCGCGGCCCCAGCCGCCCCCGCCGTCCCAGCACAGTGCCGCGAGCCCCGCGATCGCGAGCAGCAGCGCGATGACGATGCGGCGCTCCGGCAGGCGTCCGCCGAGCAGGCCCAGCAACGGCACGACGAGCACGTTCAGGCCGCAGATGAAGGCGTTGCGGTTCGAGGTCGTCAGCGCGAGACCTTCCACCTGGAACAGGTAGCAAAAGAACAGCAGCAAGCCGAGTATGCCGCCCAGCATCAGGTCCGTGCGGCGTGCGCGCCACAGGAACGGCGACAAGAGCGCCGTCGCGATGGCGAAACGGGTCAAAATAATCCAGACGGGAGAAAAATAGGCCGTCAGTTCCTTCATCGCAGGAAATGTCGTCCCCCACACGAGGACGACGACGACGAGGGCGAGGATGCCGCGCAGATGCTGGGTCATGAAACGTGACATAAATTCTGGCAAGATTGCTATGGTACCGGACCCGGCCGCAACGACGAAGACTGGGGCCGGCCCGCGCTGGCGGCTATAATCGTTTCATGGGTGAACGATATCTGAAGAGTGTGCGCCTGCTGGCCGAGTGCCTGCAAGGGTTCGAGCGTTTCGTCGCCGAACCGGTGCGCCGGCATGGGCTGACGCATCCGCAATTCGACATCATCGCCACCCTCGGCAACACGCCCGGCATGACCTACAAGGAACTGGGCGAGCGGACCCTGATCACGAAGGGGACGCTGACCGGCGTCATCGACCGCCTCGAACAGAAGGGACTCGTGGAACGCGCGCGCAATTGCGACGACAAGCGCTCGTTCCTCGTGCGCCTGACGGCGGACGGGGAGTCCCTGTTCCGCAACGTGTTTCCGGCCGTGGTCGCACACGGCAAGCAGCTGTTCGCCGATTATGGCGACGGCGATTTCGAACAACTTGACCACGCGCTGCGCCGGCTGCGCACCCGGCTCGATGCGCCGGGCCTGGTCACACCGGGCGGGCATGTTCCCGCCGACGAAGGATGATATGAATACAGCACTACTGGAAGGCAAAAAGCCGCCTCATTTCGACAAGCACATCATCGGCAACCTGCTGCTGGACGTGGCATCGCCCGCCGAAGTGCGCGAGGAACCGATGGTGATCGGCGTGCGCAACGATGACGGCGAGATCTACCGCCTGATCGGCGCCGCTACCCTGAACAGCTTCATGAACGCGGTCGAGGAATTGTTCGACCTCGGCCTCGTCGACGAGCTGCAGGACACCGAGGAACCGAAAGACGGCTGCGACGCCATTTTCAGCGAGCCTTGACGAAGTTCCTGGGGGTATAATTTTTTCCCATGGACAGAATCGACGCCCTCAAGAGCATTGCCGCGCAGGCCGGGCGCGGCGACCTCCACTTCCCTACCCACGTCGACGCGACGCTCAAGCTGCAGCGCACGCTGACCGACCCGGAATGCCACATCGACGAAGCGGCGCGTCTCGTGCAAACGGAGCCGTTGCTGGCCGCCCGCACCGTCGCCATCGCCAACTCGGCCGCCTATAACCGCTTCGGCAACGACGTCACCAACGTCAAGGCGGCCGTGCAGCGCGTCGGCTTCCGCACGCTGGGCGCGCTCGCCGCCGCCGTCATCGTGCGCCAGTTGGCGAGCGAAATCCACGACCCCGAGTTGCGCGCCAAGGCCGATCAACTGTGGCTGCACTCGACCCACGTGGCCGCGCTGTCGCAGGTCATCGCGCGGCGTGTGTCGTTCGTCGATCCGGAAACGGCGATGTTCGCCGGCATCGTGCACGAGGTCGGCGGCTTTTACCTGCTGTCGCGCGCGGCCGAGTTTCCGGGCCTGCTGGACGGCGGCGCCGACGAATGGATCGAGCATGGCGAGACGGCCATCGGTCGCGGCGTCCTGCTCAAGCTGGGCGTGCCCGCCCCCGTGATGGGCGCCATCGAGGCGCTGTGGAACGGCATGCGCGCGCTGCCGCCGGAAACGCTGGGCGACACGCTGCTGCTGGCGAACGACCTGTCTCCCGTCGCATCGCCGCTACTGGAACGCGATATTGGCTTGTCCGGCATCCAGGTGGGCGCCACCATCGACTTCGCCGTCGGCGAAGGCACGCTGAAAACCATCCTCCAGGAATCGGAGGATGAAGTGCACAGCCTGACGGCCGCGCTGGCCTGATTCCCGATCCTCACCTCGACACCGGCCGCTGCATGCGGCCGGTGTCGTTCGTACATATGTGACTTTCGAGTCACTTACTTTCATCTTGTTACATTCCTTACCGTTTGAGAACTTCTCTTAGGGAAACATGGTGCTATCTTGGCCATATTGCGATTCACGACGAATCGCGAGCCCGAGAACACCAAGGAGTGAACCATGAAGAAACTGCTGCTCGCACTGATCGCCACCTCCGCCGTCGCCGGCGTCGCACAAGCCCAGACCACCACGCCGCACGCCTACGTCGGCATCGGTGCCGCCACCGCGGACAACAAGTCGACCGACGACTACCACACGAACGCCAAGATCTACGGCGGCTATGAATTCGACCAGAACTGGGGCGTCGAAGCCGGCTACACGAACTTCGACAAGCAGGACACGTCCCTCGGCAACGTGAAAGGTTCCGGCACCTATGTCGCCGGCAAGTACAGCATGCCGCTGGGCGAGCGCTTCACCGGCTACGGCAAGCTGGGCGTGTCGTACAACGAGCGCAAGTACAGCAGCAGCACGCTGGGTCAGGTCAACAGCTACGACACCGGCCTGTACGGCGGCGTCGGCGTCGAGTACAAGCTGAACCAGAATCTGGCCCTGAACGCCGAATACGAACGCTACGGCAAGGACAAGGCATTCGGCGCCAAGGCCGATGTCTACACCGTCGGCCTGAAATACGGCTTCTGATTCCCCTCCCCGGACCCGGCAACGGGTCTGCTGCACCGGCGTCGTCCCTGCGCAAGCATGGACGACGTTTTTTTATGGCATCCGGATAAAAAAATGCCCACTCCGGGGAGTGGGCAAAGTCCAAAACTAGGGATGTCCTGAAAGAGACGAGTCCATCTTAGTTCCCACGGCGCGTGCACTCTGTGCGTGAACTCACATTTGTTAAATATTTTGACTAATTCGTGCCCAAGCGCAAAGGACGGCTCAACCAGCTTGGCAGCTCCACACTGACAATGTAAATGTAATTCCGGTAACGTCCAATCCTTGAACCGATATAATCGCAGCTTTCCGGTTCAGCTTCGGTTCATCATGGATGCAATAGACGAACAACCCCAGGACAATGCCAGTGACTTGACCTACCGCAGCGGCGTAGCGGCCCGCCTGGCGGGCCTGTCGGTGGAAACCCTGCGCGTGTGGGAACGGCGCTACGACCTGTCGGGCACGCGCCGCTCGGCCAGCGGCCAACGCCTGTACACGGCGGACCAGGTGCAACGCCTGGGTCTGCTGAAACAACTGGTCGACCGCGGCCATCCCATCGGCCAGCTGGCCCATTTGTCCACGGACGAATTGCGCAGGCTGGGCGGCGGCGGCGCGCCGCGCGACGGCGTGCTTGTGCGGCCCATCGACATCGTCGTCATCGGCCTGGGCCTCGCGCGCCGGATCGCCGCGAGCCCGCACGACACCCTGCTGCTGAACGTGCAGGCCAGTTGCTCGCGTTTCGAACCCGCCGACTGCCTCGGGCCGGACCTGCGCACCGAGGTGCTGCTGGTGGAATTGTCCGAACTCGACGAACAGGCGATCCCGATGATCGAAGCGGCGAGCAGCGCCCTGCACGCGGCGGCCGTCGTCGTGCTGTACCGCTTCAGCCCGAGCGCGGCCATCCGCGCGCTGCGGGCGCAGGGCTGGCTCGTGGCGCGCGTGCCATCCGAGATGGGTGAACTGGTGCCGTTGTGCCAGCAGGCGCTGGAAGGACAGCATCTGCCGCCCCGCGCCGCGCACAGCCCGTCCGCGGGGCCGCGCTTCGACGAAGAGACGCTGGCCGGCATCACGGGCGCGAGCAGCACGCTGGCCTGCGAATGCCCGCGCCACATGGCGGAACTGCTGCTGATGGTGGGCAGCTTCGAGCGCTACAGCGCCCAGTGCGCGTCGCGCAACAGCGCGGATGCGCAAGTCCACCTGGATCTGCACCAGTCCGCCGGCCAGGCCCGCATGATCCTCGAGGCGGCGCTGGAGCGGCTGGCGCGCGCGGAAGGGATCCCGCTGCCGCCGGCCTAAAAAAAAACCCGCTCCTTGCGGGAGCGGGTGAAGTCCAAAACTAGGGATGTCCTGAAAGAGACGAGTCCATCTTACGGCCGCCTTGTGTCAGCGCTCTGTGCGCTGTTTCACACATAGTAAAAACAAAAGCCGCCACGGCCAGGCCGGGCGGCTTTTGCTGTCATGGAGACCAGCGAACTTACACGACGGCGCCGTCGGTTTCGTCCTTGGCCTTGATCGGCTTGATCAGGTCTTCGCGCTTGACGCCCAACCACATGGCAATGGCGGCCGCGACGAACACGGACGAGTAGATACCGAACAGGATACCGATGGTCAGCGCGATCGCGAAGTAGTGCAGCGTCTGGCCGCCGAAGAACAGCATCGACAGGACCATCATCTCGGTACAGCCGTGGGTGATGATCGTACGCGAGATCGTGCTCGTGATCGCGTGGTCGATGACCTGGGTCACGGACAGCTTGCGCTCCTTGCGGAAGGTCTCGCGGATCCGGTCGAAGATCACGACCGATTCGTTCACGGAGTAGCCCAGCACGGCCAGCACGGCGGCCAGCACGGTCAGCGAGAATTCCCACTGGAAGAAGGCGAAGAAGCCCAGGATGATGACGACGTCGTGCAGGTTGGCGACGATCGCCGCGACGGCGAATTTCCATTCGAAGCGCACGGCCAGGTAGATCATCACGCCGACGACGACCATGATCAGGGCGTTCAGGCCGTTCTGCGCCAGTTCGTCGCCGACCTGCGGGCCGACGAATTCCACGCGCTGCTGGCTCAAGACTTCCGCGCCGGCCGCGTTGACGCAGCTGGTGCGGGCGACGTTCTCGCCCTTGTCGGTGGTGATTTGCACCTGCTTCGGCGTGCCGGATTCGGCGGCGCACAGCGCGTTGAACACGGTGGCCGACGTGCCCGAACCGGCGACGTCCTTGCGGATCGGCAGGCGCAGCATGATGTCCTGCGCGGTACCGAAGCTCGTCACTTCCGGCTGTTCGTAACCCAGTTTTTCCAGCGTGTGGCGGATCTTTTCCTGCTCGGCCGCGTGCGGGTAGCGCAGTTCCATCACGGTACCGCCCGTGAACTCGACCGAGAAGTGCAGGTGCTTGGTCACCAGGAAGAACACCGCGGCGACGAAGGTCAGCGCCGAGATCACGTTGAAGATCAACGCGTGGCGCATGAACGGGATGTCCCGTTTAATCTTGAAAAATTCCATGGTCTACCCCGATTATCCTTTCTTGACGGCCGCCTTGGCCGCGGCGGCATCCGCGTTCCACACGGTGCCGATGGCGATCTTGCCGAGCTTCTTCTTGCGGCCGTACCACAGGTTCACGACGCCGCGCGACAGGAACACGGCCGAGAACATCGACGTCAGGATGCCCAGGCAGTGCACGACGGCGAAGCCGCGCACGGCGCCCGAACCGAACACCAGCAGCGCCAGGCCGACGATCAGGGTCGTCACGTTCGAGTCGAGAATGGTCGCCCACGCATGGCTGAAGCCGGCCGAGATGGCCGCCTGCGGTGTGTTACCCGCACGCAGTTCTTCGCGGATGCGCTCGTTGATCAGCACGTTGGCGTCGATCGCCATACCCAGTGCCAGCGCGATTGCCGCGATACCCGGCAGGGTCAGCGTCGCGCCCAGCATCGACAGCAGCGCGAGCAGGAACAGCAGGTTGCACGCCAGCGCCACGACGCTGAAGAAGCCGAACAGCTGGTAGTAGATCACCATGAAGATCGCGATCGCCACGAAGCCCCACAGCGTGGAGTGCAGGCCCTTCGCGATGTTCTCGGCGCCCAGTTGCGGACCGACGACGCGTTCCTCGACGAATTCCATCGGGGCCGACAGCGCGCCGGAGCGCAGCAGCAGCGCCAGCTCGGCGGCGGCCTGCGGGCTGGCCATGCCGGTGGTCTGGAAGTTCGAACCGAATTCGCTCTGGATGGTCGCGACCTGCAGCACGTTGTACTTGCCTTTTTCCTTCAGCAAGGTGGCCATGCGCTTGCCGACGCGCTCGCGGGTCATCGCGCGCATCTTGCGGCCGCCGTCGGCGTTCAGCTCGATGTTCACGGCCGGACGCTGGTTCTGGTCGAAGCCGGCGACGGCGTTGATGACCGAATCGCCGCTCACGAGGACGTCCTTCGACACGACGACCGGCGCGCCGGCGCCTTCGGTGAACAGTTCCGAATTCAGCGGGATCGCGGCGGACAGCTCGGTGCCCGGGGTGACGGTATCGTCGGTCACGCGGAATTCCAGCGTGGCGGTACGGCCGATGATGTCCTTCGCGTGGGCGACGTCCTGCACGCCCGGCAGCTGGACGACGATGCGGTCGCGGCCCTGTTGCTGGATCACGGGCTCGCTCACGCCCAGTTCGTTGATACGCTTGCTCAGCGCGCTGATGTTCTGCTTGACGCCCTCTTCCACCACGCGTTGCAGCGCGGCCGGCTTCAAGGTGACGACCAGCTTCAGGTCGGAGCCGTCAGCGGCGTCGGAGAACGCCAGGTCGGCGTTCTGCGCGGCCAGCACGTTGCGCGCCTGCGTACGGGTGGCTTCGTCGCGGAACTTGATCTCGACATTGTTGCCGACGCGGTCGATGCCGGCGTGGCGGATGTTCTTGTCGCGCAGCTCGCTGCGGACGCTGGACAGGACGCCCTTGATGCGGGTTTCCTCCACGGCCTTCGCATCCACCTGCAGCAGGAAGTGCACGCCGCCGCGCAGGTCGAGGCCCAGGTTCAGCGGCTTGGCGTTGATGGCCTGCATCCAGGCCGGCGTGTTCTTGACCAGGTTGACGGTGACGATGTAGTCGGGGTCGGCCGGGTCACGGTTCAGGTCGCGCTCCAGCGCCGCCTTGGCCTTGAACTGGATATCGGGGGTCGCGAAGCGCGCGCGCACGGAAGCGCTGTCGCCCGAACCTTCCAGACCCACGGCGTCGGCAGGAATACCGTCGCGCTTGAGCGCTTCGGCAACCCGGGTGGCCGTGTCGCTGTTGACCTTGACGGTCGCCTTGGAGGTCGTCACCTGCAGTGCCGGCGAGTCGACGAAATAGTTGGGCGCCGTGTACAGCAGGCCAACGAGTACTGTCGCGAGGATCAGTATGTACTTCCAGAGGGGGTAACGATTCATGATGTTCCAGCGTTCAGGATCGGGCGGAAAGCGCGGCGCGGGCCGCGCGGCCGGATTACAGGGACTTCAGCGTGCCCTTCGGCAGCAGCGCGGTCACGGCGTTCTTTTGCACGACCACTTCGGTGCCGGCCGACACTTCGACGGTCACGTACGTGTCGGTGACCTTGGTCACGCGGCCCAGCATGCCGCCGACGGTGATGACTTCGTCGCCCTTGGCCAGCGCATCCATCATGGTTTTCAGTTCTTTCTGGCGCTTCTGCTGCGGACGGATCATGAGGAAGTACATGACCACGAACATCAGGATCAGCGGGGCGAACGTGGTGAGGTTACCCATCAGACCCGGATCGGCTGCACCGGCGGTTTGCGCGTAAGCGTTGGAAATGAACACAAGGACTCCGATTATGAGATGAAAAAACAAGCGCTGTATTCTAGCACCGGCAAACTGGCAACAGCCAATTCCCCGATGTGGGAACTGGCATGCCGAAATGCAAGATATTATCGGAAATTTAATTGTTTACACGCCGCGGGCGCGGTCCGCGTTGAACTGCAGGCGGAAGGCGTGGAACCGATCCGCATCGATGGCGTCGCGGATCTCCTGCATGAGGTTCAGGTAGTAATGCAGGTTGTGGATGGTGTTCAGGCGCGCGCCCAGGATCTCCTTGGAGCGGTGCAGGTGATGCAGGTAGGCGCGCGAGAAATTCTTGCAGCAGTAGCACGAGCACGACTCGTCCAGCGGCGACTGGTCGTCCTTGTAGCGGGCGTTCTTGATCTTGAGGTCGCCGAAGCGGGTGAACAGCCAGCCGTTGCGCGCGTTCCGGGTCGGCATCACGCAGTCGAACATGTCGACGCCGTTCGCCACGCCTTCCACGAGATCTTCCGGCGTGCCCACGCCCATCAGGTAGTGCGGCTTGTTTTCCGGCAGGCGCGGGCCGATGTGCTGCAGCACGCGCATCATGTCTTCCTTCGGCTCACCCACCGACAGGCCGCCGATGGCCAGGCCCGGGAAATCAATCTCTTCCAGGCCGGCGAGGGACTCGTCGCGCAGGCGCTCGTACATGCCGCCCTGGACGATGCCGAACAGCGCGTTCGGGTTCTCGCCCTGGTTAAATTCGTTCATCGAACGCTGGGCCCAGCGCAGCGACATGCGCATCGACTTGGCCGCTTCCTCGGCGGTGGCCGGACGGCCGTCGATCTCGTACGGCGTGCACTCGTCGAACTGCATCACGATATCCGAGTTCAGCGAGCGCTGGATCTGCATCGAGATTTCCGGCGACAGGAACAGGCGCGAGCCGTCGATGGGCGACGCGAACTTCACGCCCTCTTCCGTGATCTTGCGCATCGCGCCCAGCGAAAACACCTGGAAGCCGCCGGAGTCCGTGAGGATCGGCTTGTCCCAGCCCATGAAGCCGTGCAGGCCGCCGAACTTGTCCATGACGTCCGTGCCCGGGCGCAGCCACAGGTGGAAGGTGTTGCCGAGGATGATCTGCGAGCCCACTTCCTTCAGCTCGTTCGGCGCCATCGCCTTGACGGAGCCATAGGTCCCGACGGGCATGAAGATCGGCGTCTCGATGGTGCCGTGGTTCAGCTTTAAACGGCCGCGGCGGGCGTGCGACAGGCCGCTCGTGTCTTTTTTAAGAAGGGTAAATTCGAGCATGGTTCAATTCCTGGTGGCGCGTGAATGCGTCGTAAGCAGCATCGCATCGCCATAGCTGAAGAAGCGGTATTCGCTGGCGATCGCGTGCGCGTACGCGGCGCGGATCTCGTCGTAGCCGGCAAAGGCCGAGACGAGCATCATCAGCGTCGACTTGGGCAGGTGGAAGTTCGTGATCAGCCGGGTGACCGTCTTGAACAGGTAACCCGGGGTGATGAACAGGTTGGTGTCGCCGCTGCCGGCCGCGAGGGCGCCCGACTGCGACGCCGATTCCAGCGCGCGCAGCGACGTGGTGCCGACGGCGACGACATCGCGGCCCGCGGCCTGCGCGGCGCGCACGGCGTCGACGGTCTCTTGCGGGATCGTGTACCACTCGCTGTGCATCTTGTGCTCGGCGAGATTCTCCACGCGCACCGGCTGGAACGTGCCGGCGCCGACATGCAAGGTCACGTATGCGATGCGCACGCCTTTCGCCGCGACCTTGTCGAGCAGCGCCTGGTCGAAATGCAGGCCGGCGGTCGGCGCGGCGACGGCGCCCGGTTCCTTCGAATAGACGGTCTGGTAACGCTGCTCGTCGAAGTCGTCGGCATCGTGCTCGATGTACGGCGGCAGCGGCAGGCGGCCGTGGGCCTCGATCAGCTCGAACACGTCGCCGTCGAAGTGCAGCGTGAAGAACTCGCCGGCACGCTCGCCGACGCCGACCTCGAACGCGTCCGCGAGGCGGATGCGCGAGCCGGGCTTCGGCGACTTCGACGCGCGCACCTGCGCAAGCACCGTGCGCGGGTCGAGTACGCGCTCGACGAGCACTTCGACCTGGCCGCCGGTGTCCTTCTGGCCGAAGAAGCGCGCCTTCAGCACCCGGGTGTTGTTCATCACGAGCGTGTCGCCGGCCTGCAATTGGTCGACGATGTCGGAGAATTGTCGGTCGGTGATGCGGTCGCCGTCCAGATGCAGCAGGCGCGACGCGCTGCGGTCGGGCAGCGGCACCTGGGCGATGCGCTCGGGGGGCAGGTCGAAATCGAAGTCGGAGAGGGAGTACGTTTTGCTCATCTGGGAAAAACTCGTCGAGCCGCCTTACAATATGGGCTACAGCGTGCGGCGAACCCATTATTTTACACCCGGATTCCGGCCGGCGGGCGCAGGCCATAACCGTTATGCCCAAATCCTGATAAGCCGACAACACGCGCCAACGAACCGCCATGCCAGCCACGAACGCCAAACCGGCGGCCAAAGCCGCAGCCAAACAAGCACCGAAAAGCATCGAGAGCAAGCTCGCCAAGCTCGGCCTGCGCACGGACATGGACCTCGTCCTGCACCTGCCGATGCGCTACGAGGACGAGACGCAGATCGTCCCCATCCGCGAAGCCTCCCTGCGCGGCGGCCACGTGTCGCAGGTCGAAGGCGTCGTCACGAAGAACGAGATCGCCTATAAACCGCGGCGCCAGCTGCTCGTGACCATCGCCGACGAGACGTCCGACATCCAGTTGCGCTTCATGAATTTCTACGGCAGCCAGGTGAAACAGCTGGCCGAGGGCACGCGCGTGCGCGCCCGCAGCGAGGTCCGGCATGGCTTCTTCGGCGCCGAGATGGTCCATCCGGTTTATAAAATCGTCAACGAGGGCGCCCCGCTCCCCAACGCCCTCACGCCCGTGTACCCGGCCGGCGAAGGCCTGTCGCAGACGATATTGCGGCGCGCGATCGCCGACGCGATGAAGCGCGTGGACTGGACCGACACCGTGCCGCGCGCCGTGCGCGAAAAGCTGAACCTGGCCGAGTTCCAGCCTGCCGTGCGCCTGCTGCACTACCCGCCGCCGGACGTCGACGAGCACGCGCTGACGGAACGCAGCCACCCCGCGTGGACGCGCGTGAAGTTCGACGAACTGCTCGCGCAGCAGCTGTCGCTGAAACGCGCGCAGCAGGCACGCCGCGAAAAAGGGGCGCCTGTGCTCGGCGCGGTCGGCGCGTTGTCCGCGTCGTTCCTGGAAGCCCTGCCGTTCAAGCTGACCAATGCGCAGCAGCGCGTGGTCGAAGAGATCCGCCGCGACCTGCGCGAGGATTACCCGATGCAGCGCCTGCTGCAGGGCGACGTCGGCAGCGGCAAGACCGTCGTCGCGGCCCTCGCCGCCGCGCAGGCCATCGACAGCGGCTACCAGGCCGCGCTGATGGCGCCGACGGAGATCCTGGCCGAGCAGCACTTCCGCAAGATCGCCGCGTGGATGGAACCGCTGGGCGTGAAGGTCGCGTGGCTGACGGGCAGCCTGAAAAAGAAGGAGAAGACGGCGGCCAGCGAGATGACGGAATCGGGCGAAGCGCAGCTCGTGATCGGCACGCACGCCCTGATCCAGGACACCGTGCAGTTCGCGAAGCTGGGCCTCGTGCTCGTCGACGAACAGCACCGCTTCGGCGTCGGCCAGCGCCTCACCCTGCGCAACAAGGGGTCCGACGGCCTCGTCCCGCACCAGTTGATGATGTCGGCGACGCCGATCCCGCGCACGCTGGCGATGACGTACTACGCCGACCTGGAAGTCTCCGTCATCGACGAACTCCCGCCGGGCCGCACGCCCATCGTCACGCGCGCCATCGACCAGAACCGGCGCGACGAAGTGATCGAGCGCGTGCACGCGGCCGCGCAGGAAGGCCGGCAGGCGTACTGGGTCTGCCCGCTGATCGAGGAATCGGAAGCGCTGCAGCTGCAGACGGCCACCGAGACCTACGAGACGCTCGCGCAAGCCCTGCCCGACCTCGTCGTCGGCCTCGTGCACGGCCGCATGAAGCCGGCGGAAAAGCAGGTGATCATGGACGCGTTTTCCGCGGGCGAGGTGCACGTGCTCGTGGCGACGACGGTGATCGAGGTGGGCGTGGACGTGCCCAATGCATCACTGATGGTGATCGAGCACGCCGAGCGCTTCGGCCTGTCGCAGCTGCACCAGTTGCGCGGCCGCGTGGGCCGGGGTTCGGCCGCGAGCGTGTGCCTGCTGCTGTATCAGAGCCCGCTGGGGCCCGTGGCGAAACAGCGCCTGATGACGATGCGCGAGACGACGGACGGCTTCGAGATCGCGCGGCGCGACCTGGAAATCCGCGGCCCCGGCGAATTCCTCGGCGCGCGCCAGTCGGGCCAGGCGATGCTGCGTTTCGCGAACCTGGAGACGGACCAGTGGATCGTCGAGCAGGCGCGCGACGTGGCGGCGTGGCTGCTGGAGTCGGATCGGCCGGAAGCCGAGGCCATCGTGGATGCGCACCTGCAGCGGTGGCTGGGTGGGCGCGAGGAATTCCTCAAGGTCTGAACCTGGCACCAAAACGTCGGCCCCACGACCTCAACGTCGGCCCCGCGACCTCAAAACGTCATCCCCGCGCAGGCGGGGATCCAAGTTTGCGTGCGCGGCCGGTGCGCAAACTTGAGCCCCCGCCGGTACATGCTTATTTGGTTGCAGCCGGCGCCGTCGTATCGGCCGCCGCATCCTTCGCGGTTTCCTTGGTCGCCGCTTTCTTCGCGTGCTTGGCCTTCTTCACGTGCTTCGTGGTCTTTTTCGCTTCCTGCTTCTCGTGCGTCGCTTCGGCCTTGGCGACGGCCGGCGGCGTGGCCGAATCCGGCGTGGTCGTCTGGGCCGGAGCCGGGGTCTGGGCGAAAGCAGCGGTAGCGAACAGGCCGGCGATCAGGGTGGCGACGATTTTTTTCATGATGAAGAGTCCTCGGTAGTTTTGGGTTTCTGCGACCACGTTTGCGCGTCGCTTGTGTCTGAAAACGGCCGGGGACGCTCCCCTGTTGACGCGATTTACAAATGCTTACGCGCCTGACAATCTCTTACAGCCCGGCCGTTTGCGCCAGCGCCGCCTCGACCCGCGCCAGCCGCGGCGCCACCATCTCGCGGTAGCGCGCCACGAGTTCGGCGCCGGCGCCCTGCGGCGAGCCGGCATCGAACGGCGGCTGCGGATCGTATTCGAGCGCCAGCTGGATCATGCGCGCGGCGTCGTCGCCGGCCAGTTCGGCCGCGAGCGCGAGGCCGAAGTCGATCCCCGCCGTCACGCCGCCGCCCGAGATCCGGTTACGGTCGCGCACGATCCGCTGCGCGACAGGCACGGCGCCGAAGCGCGTCAGGAACGGCAACCAGATCCAGTGGCATGCGGAGCGGTAGCCGTCGAGCAGCCCGGCCGCGCCCAGCACGAGCGAGCCGTTGCACACGGACGTGACATAGCGCGCGCTCTCTCCCTGGCGGCGCAGGAAGGCCAGCGTGTCGGCATCGCCGAACAGGTCTTCGATGCCGAAGCCGCCCGGCACGCACAGCACGTCCAGCGGCGGACAGTCGGCGAAGACCGTGGTCGGGTTGATCGTGAAGCCGACGTCGGTCGGCACCGGATCGCGCGTCTTCCACACGAGGTGTACCTGGGCGCCGGGGACGCGGCTCAGGATCTGGGCGGGACCGGTCAGGTCGAGCTGGGTCACGCGGGGGAACAGCAAAAATCCGATGTTCATGTCGGGCTCCGTTATGGATGAAGGATGAAGGATGACCCCATTCTAGAAAGCGGCTAGCATTGGCAGCAATGTCAAACTTGTGTCGATTCCTGCCATGCCCTCATCATCACGCCAGGTTGCGCTGATCACGTTCGACGACGTCCAGGTGCTCGACGTTACCGGCCCCGCCGCCGTGTTCGGCGCCGCCAACGACGCCGCCGGCCACGCGTTTTATCGCGTGCACATCCTGTCGCCGCAAGGCGGCCCCGTGACGAGCAACTGCGGCCTCGCCGTCGTCACCAGGCCGCTGGCCAGCGTGAAGCCGGGCGCGATGGACACGGTGCTGGTCGCCGGCTCCAGCCGCCGCAGCCTGCAGGCGCTCGCGCAGGACCGGGACGCGCAAGCGTGGCTGCAGCGCGCCTGCGCCCGCGCGCGCCGCTACGGGTCCGTGTGCACGGGCGCCTTCGCGCTGGCCGCATGCGGCCTGCTGGACGGCAAGCGCGTCGCCACGCATTGGGAAGCGACGGACATCCTCGGGCGCAGGCATCCCGCCGTCGACGTCGATGCGAATGCGCTGTACGTGGAGGACGGCCGCGTGTGGACGTCGGCCGGCGTCACCACCGGCATCGACATGTGCCTGGCGCTCGTCGCGCGCGACCTGGGCGACGCCGTCGCCAACGCGATCGCGCGCCGGCTCGTGCTGTATGCGCGCCGGCCCGGCTACCAGTCGCAGTTCAGCACCGTGCTGGCGGCGCAGGAAAAGGCGGACAGCCCGTTCGCGCGTCTCGTCGACTGGATCCGCACGCACCTGGACGGAGAACTCGACGTGGCCAGCCTGGCGGAGCGCGCGGGCATGTCGCCGCGCACCTTCCACCGCCGCTTCACGGACGCGCTGGGCGAGACGCCGGCACGCTTCGTCGAGACGCTGCGCCTCGACCATGCGCGCACGCTGCTGCAGACATCGATGGCGCTGAAGACGGTGGCCACGCAAACCGGGTATGCGACGGCGGGCCAGTTGTCGAAAGCATTCGCGCGCCGGTTCGGCGTCAGTCCGGGGCTGTTCCGTGCGATGCACGCAGAACACGCGGAATAAAAAAGCCCGCATCGCGCGGGCTTCGTGAGGAGAGCTGCAGAGTTACTGGGTGACCGGTGCAGCAGGTGCGGCTTCCGGTGCGGGGGTCGCCGGCGTGGCAGGATCAGCCGGGGTGGCCGGCGTGGCCGGAGTGGCCGGGGTCGCCGAGGAATCCGACGTGCCCGCGGTACCCGAGCTGCCCATTGCCGGAGCGGCCGGGGTGGCTGGAGTTGCCGCTTCAGCCGGTGCCGTCGTGGCGGCCGTGTCTTCTTTCACGGCATGCTTCGTCTTGGCTTTCGCATGCTTGGCGCTGGCCTTTGCTTCTTTGGCATGGGTCTTCGCCGTCTTCGCATCGGCGTGCGCTTCCTTCACGTCGGCTTGCGCTGCCTTCGTCTCCGTCTTCGTTGCCTTCACATCGGCGTTGTTGACCAGCACTGCTTGCTTGGGAGCAGGTGCCTGGGCGAAAGCTGCGGTGGCGAACAGGCCGGCGATCAGGGTAGCGATGGTTTTTTTCATGATGAAGGGTCCTCTCGGTTGTCGGTCAATGTGCACATCGTTGTGTGTGACTTCTCCCATCAACGAGCCCGCCTGTCCGTCTGTTGACGAACTTTACAATCGGTTACGTGCCTGACAGATGCTTACAGGACGTGCAACGATTATTGCTTTTTGGCGCAGCCTGCAATAACGAAAAAGCCCGCATCGCGCGGGCTTCTTGACGGCGTAACGAACCGGTTACTTGGTTACGGCGGCGACGGTCGTCGCTTTGTGCTCGGCTTTCACTTCAGCCTTGTGCTCGGCCTTCGCATGCTTGGCTTCCGCCTTCGCTTCCTTCACGTCGGCCTTGGCTTCCTTCACGTTGGCCTTGGCATCGGCCTTGGCTTCCTTCACGTCGGCCTTGGCTTCTTTCTTCGCTTCCTTGACGTCGGCTTTCGCGGCGGCCTTGGTTTCCTTCACTTCAGCCTTGGCATCCTGCTTCTCCTGCTTCTCCTGCTTGGCTTCGACCTTGGCCGCGGCCGGCGTGGTGGCGGCAGGCGCGGGCGCCTGGGCGAAGGCAGCGGTTGCGAACAGGCCGGCGATCAGGGTAGCAATGGTCTTTTTCATGATGAAGGGTCCTCAGAGTTTTTGGGGTCGGTGCAGGTCGTTTTGCGCTGCACTTGTCCCTAAAACGGCGCGGCCTGCCCGCCTGTTGACGGGCTTTACAATCCGTTACCGCGCTGACACATCCTTACAACTCGACCATTTAAAAGCCGTAACCGTGCCACGCGTCCTTGAAATCCTTGGCGCGCGCGTCGACCACTTCCGGCCGCGCACGCAGCCACGCGATCACGGCCTCGCGGTCTTCTTCCGACGGCGAGCCGCGCTCGATGCGGGCGACGACGCCTTCCGTCTCGCTGAACGGCTCGCGGCCGCCGAAGCCGCCGCCCAGCAGGCCGCGTTCTTCCAGCGCGCCGAAGAAGTCGTTGATGAAGTCGTGATACGGCTCGCCGCGCATCGGGTTGTGGAAGACGAGTTCGACGTCGAAGCAGTGTTCCTGGAATTCGCCGACGCGCAGCTTCTTGCGCTGGCGGGGATTCAGGCGCCGCATGCGGCTGGTCGAGCGGGGATCGCGTTTCATTCATTCTCCTTGGGTGGTGTGCTGCTCAGTTGTGTCGAATCGGCGTCATAGGTCAGGCCGATCTGGCGCCGGATCTCGTCCATCACGCCCATCAGCGCCAGCGTGTCCGCATGCGTCATGCCGGGACTCTCGATCAGGCCCGCGCGCCAGCAGCGCTGCGCCTCGATGACTTCGTGCACGTAGCCGTTGCCGATGTACGGCGTGGGCACGGTACGCGCGATGCCGTCGGCGCGCACCACCGTCACCGTCTGCGTGCGGTAGAACATCGTGTTCATGCGGACGTGGCCACGTTCGCCGGCAATCGTCAGCTCGCTCGGCAGGCGCGCCCGAAGCGAGCAGCTGCACACGGACATGCCGCCGCCGCCGTGGCGCAGCAGGATGCCCATCTGCTCGTCGACGCCGGTCGGGCCGATGTCGGCATGGGCCAGCACGGTGTCCACGGGCCCCAGCAGCGCCACGGCGATCGACAGCGGATAGATGCCCAGGTCGAGCAGCGCGCCGCCGCCCAGTACCGGGTTGAACAAACGGTGTTCCGGTCCGAATTCGGCCTTGAAGCCGAGGTCCGCGTTCACCTGGCGCACGGTGCCGATCTCGCCCGAGTCGACGATGCGGCGCACCTCGGCCAGCGCGGGCAGGAAGCGCGTCCACATCGCCTCCATCAGGAACAGATTCTTGTCGCGCGCGAGTTGCACGAGTTCCTCGGCCTGCCGGCGATTCACCGTGAACGCCTTTTCGCACAGGACGCCCTTGCCGGCTTCCAGCGCGAGGCGCACGTTCTCGTAATGCATGGGGTGCGGCGTGCCGACGTAGACGAGGTCCACGTCGGGCGCATGCACGAGGTCTTCGTACGATGCGTACGCCGTCCCGCCGAACTCGCGGGTGAACCAATCGGCGCTGGCCAGGTTGCGCGAGCCGACGCCGGCGAGCTGCGCGTCCGGCGTGTCTTTCAATGCGGAGGCAAAGGCCTTGGCAATCTTGCCCGTGCCAAGGATGCCCCAACGTACCTTATCGGTCATGGTGTCCTCCTTCAGTAGTGCTGGCCGGCCTTTTGGGCCGGAACACGGTGTGGTCGAGATAAAAGGCTTCGTCCTGGTCCGGCCACCAGCCCGGCACGCCCAGCACGGGCAGCGGGGTGAAGCCGGCCGTGGACAGGCCCTCGGCCGCTATCGTCTTGGACACCGCGCCATCGATCCAGTCGCGGCGTCCCTCGCGGTCGAGTGCAAAAAAATCGTCGCAGGCGAACACGACGCGCACATGGGCCGTGATCGCCTTGCGCGGCGCGACGAGCTTTTCCATCAGCGCGTGCCCGAACAGCCACAGTTCCGCATCGCGTCCGAACATGGTCCGCTTGTCGAACAGGGCCGAACGCCACTGGTGTGCGCGCAAGTCGTCGACGAGCGCGTGGCCGGCGGCGTCAGTGCGCACGACGAGCAGCGCCGCGTTCTCGTCAAAAATGGTGGCGGCGTCGCGCGCCGGTCCGCGCGACTTGCCGACGCCCGCCTGCGCGATCTGCGCGGCTTGCAGCGCGTTCAGTTCCCGCTTGATGCGCGGGAAGGTCTGCCACACGAGGCCGTTGAAAAAATCGTGCAGGTTCGCGCGCGTGGGCACGCATCCCGTGGCGCCGATGTAGGCTTCGTACGCCACGCCCTCCGGCAGGTCGGCCTGGGGCACGAAGCGGATCGGCTGGCCGTCCACGTTGACGAGGCCGAGCCGCGCCGCGTTCGCGTTGAACCCATCGATGAACGGCCCGGCGGGCAGACTGTCGAAAGCGGGACGGACCGTGTCGTACCACGGCCGCGTCCAGTCGATCTCGGGGAACATCCCGTTACAGCATCTTCCAGCCGATCTGTTCGCCCGCGTTCAGCGGGACGAGTTCCTGCTCGCCCATCGGCACCGTCGCCGGCAGGCTCCACGCCTCGCGCTTCAGGGTGATCGTGCCCTCGTTCACCGGCAGGCCGTAGAAGGCCGGGCCGTTCAGGCTCGCGAACGCTTCCAGTTTATCCAGCGCGCCGGCCTGTTCGAAGGCGGTGGCGTACAGTTCCATCGCGTGCAACGCGGTGTAGCAGCCGGCGCAGCCGCAGCTGGCTTCCTTCGTGTGGATGGCGTGCGGCGCGGAGTCGGTGCCGAGGAAGAAGCGCTCGTCGCCGCTCGTCGCAGCCGTCATCAGCGCCAGGCGGTGTTCTTCGCGCTTCAGCACGGGCAGGCAGTAGTAATGCGGGCGGATGCCGCCCTTGAAGATCTCGTTGCGGTTGTACAGCAGGTGGTGCGCGGTGATCGTCGCGGCGATCGGGCCTTCGGCCTCGGCCACGTACTCGGCCGCGTCCTTTGTCGTGATGTGCTCGAACACGATCGGCAGTTCCGGGAAATCCTTGCGCAGCGGGCGCATCACGCGCTCGATGAACACGGCTTCGCGGTCGAACAGGTCGATGTGCTGGTCCGTGACTTCGCCGTGCGTCAGCAGCGGCATGTCCAGTTCCTGCATCACTTCCAGTGTTTTATAGCACTTGCGCAGGTCGGTCACGCCGGCGGCGGAATTCGTCGTGGCGCCGGCCGGGTACAGCTTCACGCCGTGGATGAAGCCGGTGTCGCGCGCGCGGCGGATCTCGTCCGGTTCGGTGTTATCAGTGAGATACAACGTCATCAGCGGCTCGAACGACATGCCTTGCGGCAGCGCGGCCAGGATGCGCGCACGGTATTCGGCGGCCAGCGCGGCCGTCGTGACGGGCGGCTTCAGGTTCGGCATGACGATGGCGCGGGCGAACTGGCGCGCGCTGTGCGGCAGCACGCTGGCCATGGCCGCGCCGTCGCGCAGGTGCAGGTGCCAGTCGTCGGGGCGGGTGATGGTGAGGGTGTCGGGGGATTCGATGATGGACATGGCGGCTCTCGGATTGCGAACCCCGACATTTTACCTCCACCCACTCACTCTACATACACATACCAACGGCCCTGCAACCTTCGCAGCGAGACTGGCCGCCCCGGCAGCAATATTAGTTGACTAATAGAAAATAGACAGGCAGGATATCATTATATTTTTAATCACTATATTATGAATACTTATATTCGCTCGGCAATCGACACTATTTATCGTAAAGATGATGACCTAATCATTTTAGGACTCACAGGTCGCACTGGGAGTGGCTGCTCAACGGTGGCAAAAATCCTTTGCTCGTCAAAAGATGAAATTAGGCACTCACTTTACAATGGTGATTGCCCAGATAGCAATGAGGAACGCAAGGACAGGATTGTACGCCAACACTTTGAAAAAACTTGGCGCCCGTTCCAGCTTATTCAAGTTCGTTCAGTAATAACGTTGTTTTTGTTGGAACAACCGATTGAGGAGCTGCTACAGCAACTTAGACAATGGCTTAGCGGAGAAAGCGTTGACTTTGAAAAAATAGAATCAGAAATTCGAGAAATAAAAGATCAAATTGATTCGTTTATTCAAAGCAATGATGACAGACAAAAAGCAAATTATTACGTCCATGCCCTACCGAAAGACTCAGACACGTTAAAGCAATTACTCGGAGAAAGTGCGTTCGTAAAACTTTACCAAATCGTTGGAAAGAATCTACGCATATCTGGCCATCCCTTCAAATCAGATTTAATCGAAGGGCAATTTTTTACGTTGGCAGAAAGAGTAAACCAGATGATCAAATTGATCATCCGTACCAATAAGGATCAGGGACAAAGCACTTTAATTATTATTGATGCAATCCGGAGTCCTTTGGAAGCCATTTTCTTCCAAGATCGCTATGCCGCCTTTTATTTGGTCGCGGTATCGACCCCTGATGATCAGCGAAAACAACGCTTATTTAAACAAGGTTATGCAACAAACGATGTTGAATCGATTGACAATGAAGAGTACAAAGCTCGTGACTGGAACGACGCTGCAGCTTTTTCTGTGCAAGACATCCAGGCTTGTCTGCAAAGAGCAGATATTTATGTGAGCAACCCAGATGAGGCGAACAAAGTATCGGAATTTAAAACCTTAGCAAATCAATTGATTCGATTTGTTTCGTTAATGAAACATCCTGGCTTAGTTACACCAACAGCCGTCGAACGCTGTATGCAATTAGCGTACACAGCGAAACTTAATTCTGGGTGCATTTCTCGCCAAGTCGGCGCTGCGGTAACAGATGAAAATTTTTCTGTGCAAGCTATTGGCTGGAACGATGTGCCAAAAGGCCATACTCCATGTAGCCTCAGAAATAGAACCGACCTGCTTGAAGGTTTTGACCAAAAAGCTTACAGTGAGTATGAAAGAAAAGATTCTGGATTCATTGCACAAATTAAATCTAACAACGAAAAATACATTCCAATCAAGTCGACCGGGCGAAATATCTCCTATTGCTTTAAGGGTGAATATAATTCGTTAACCAAAAAGCCTAATCAAGTACACACGCGCTCTTTGCATGCTGAAGAAAATGCTTTTCTGCAGATTTCCAAATATGGCGGAGGACGCGGTGTAGAGGGCGGGATATTGTTCACAACTGCTAGCCCTTGTGAACTTTGCGCGAAAAAAGCGTACCAGCTTGGCATTAAGAACATCTACTACATTGACCCGTATCCCGGAATAGCTATTTCACACATAATACACGGTGGAACGGCCAATCCAAAAATGCACCTTTTTTCTGGTGCTATTGGAAGAGCATTCCATCGACTTTACACACCGATTCTTGCATACAAAGATGAACTTGCTGCATTGGCAAAATAAAAACCGTGCGGCGACTACTTTGTTGTGTGCCGGCGTATTAAAGCACGCCTGCTTAACGTTTTAGGTCTGTTCACTTAGTCTTTCGAGCCGCATTGTGGATGCGCACGATACATTGCAATACAGAACGAAATCACCCATTAGGGCTAGAATCGTGGCATGACGTTCGATCTGCTCACGCTCGCCCAGCTGGCGCTCATCATCGTGTTCGGTTACACGGTGCTGGGCCTGACCGGGTTCGGCTCGTCCGTGACGGCGATGCCGCTGCTGGTGTTCTTCATGCCGCTGCGCATGGCGGTGCCGCTGATGCTCATCTTCGACTTTGTCTCGAACGTGCTGCTGGGCGTGAAGAACCGCCGCCACATCGACAAGCGCGAAGCGCTGCGCCTCATCCCGTTCATGGCGGTCGGGATGGCCGTCGGCGTGCTCGCGCTCGTGCGCGCGCCCGAGCGCACCCTGCTGGTCGTGCTCGGCCTGTTCATCCTGGGCTATTCGGCCTGGAGCCTGTTCGCGCGCCGCAAGCTGCCGCCGTTTGCGCCCGCGTGGGCAGTGCCGTTCGGCGTCGTGGGCGGCATCTTCACGGCGCTGTTCGGCACCGGCGGGCCGTTCTACACGATCTTCCTCACGAGCCGCCTGGACGACAAGCTGGCCTTGCGCGCCACCCTCAGCGGCGTGCTGTTCTTCAGCGCCATCTCGCGCCTCGTGCTGTTTACAGGCGCGGGCCTGTACAACCAGCCGGCGCTGCCGCTGCTGGCCGCCGTGCTGCTGCCGTTCGCGCTCGGCGGGCTGTATGTCGGCAACCGGTTGCACCAGTGGCTGCCGGCGGAGCGGATCAAGCAGGCGGTGTGGGTGGTGCTGATCACCGGTGGGGTCAGTTTAGTATTGCGTAACCTCTAGCCACGTCGTTCCCGCGCAGGCGGGAACCCATGTTGAGCATCCCTGGTCAGCTCAGTATGGGTCCCCGCTTTCGCGAGGACGACGGTCTAGTGAATGATCCGGGCCAGGAACTCCCGCGCCCGTGCCGACTGCGGCGCCTCGAAAAACGCCTCCCCGGCGCTGTCCTCGACGATCCGCCCCTCGTCCATGAACACGACACGGTCCGCCACGCGGCGCGCAAATCCCATCTCGTGCGTCACGACCATCATCGTCATGCCGTCCTGCGCCAGGCCCGTCATCACGTCCAGCACTTCGCCCACCATTTCCGGATCGAGCGCGGACGTGGGCTCGTCGAACAGCATCGCGACGGGGTCCATCGCGAGCGCCCGCGCGATCGCAACGCGCTGCTGCTGGCCGCCCGAGAGCTGGGCAGGGAATTTGTCCTGGTGCGCCAGCAGGCCCACGCGGTCCAGGTATTCGAGGCCGTTCGCCGTGGCCTGGTCGCGCGAACGTTTGAGCACCTTGACCTGCGCGAGCGTCAGGTTGTCGCGGACGGACAGGTGCGGGAACAGCTCGAAATTCTGGAACACCATGCCGATGCGCGCGCGCAGCGCCGGCAGGCGCGTGGCCGGGTCGCCGACGGACGTGCCGTCCACCCTGATCGTCCCCTGCTGGAAGGCCTCCAGGCCGTTGACGGTCTTGATGAGCGTCGACTTGCCGGAACCGGACGGCCCGCACACGACCACCACGTCGCCGCGCGCGACGCGTGTCGTGCAGTCGCGCAGAACCTGGACAGGGCCGTACCACTTGCTGACGTTGTCGATTTCGATCATCTGTATTGTCGTCTTTTCGTTGTCCCGGGCGTGCTTGACAGTACCATCAACGCCTAGGATACTGCCGGGACTTGTCAATATCGCAGCACCAGGCACCCGGCAACTCCCTGATCTTGCACGAGATTGTGCCACGGCAGCGGAACAGGACGGACGATCTCCCCTGCTCCGCCATCCGCCACCCTAGAGGAAGCTTATGAACAAAAGAAACCGCCTCACCACCTGGATCCTCGTGGGCCTGGCGCTCGGCATCGCCGCCGGCTACATCGCGCACACGAATCTCGCCGATCCCAAGGGCTTCGCCGACACGATGTCGCTGGTCACGACCCTGTTTCTCCGCCTGATCAAGATGATCATCGCACCGCTCGTGTTCTCCACGCTGGTGGTGGGCATCGCCAAGATGGGCGACGCCGCGGAAGTCGGCCGCATCGGCATCAAGGCGCTGGGCTGGTTCATCATCGCTTCCCTCCTGTCGCTCACGCTGGGTCTCATCCTCGTGAACATGTTCCGCCCGGGCGACGCGATGGCGTTGTCCGGAACCCTGCCGGCGGCCGGCGCCTCGTCGGGCATCACCGCTTCCGGCCTCACGCTGAAGGACTTCATCACCCACCTCGTGCCGACGTCGATCTTCGACGGCATGGCCAGGAACGAGATCCTGCAGATCGTGATCTTCTCGATCTTCTTCGGCACCGGCGCCGCCGCCGTCGGCGATCGCGCCGCGCCGATGATCGCCGCCATCGACGGCGCCGCGCACGTCATGCTGAAAGTGACGGGCTATGTGATGAACTTCGCGCCGTTCGCCGTGTTCGCGGCCGTCGCGGGCGTCGTCGCCACGAGCGGTGTCGGCGTGCTCGGCACCTACGGCAAGTTCATGGGCGAGTTCTACCTCGGCATCGCGCTGCTGTGGTGCATCCTGATCGCGATCGGCGTGTTGTTCGTCGGCCCGCGCCTGTTCAAGCTCCTCGGCCTGCTGCGCGAACCGACCATCCTCGCGTTCACCTGCGCCTCGTCGGAGGCCGCGTATCCGAAGACGCTGGAAGGCCTGGAGCGCTTCGGCGTCAAGAATCGCCTGGCCGCGTTCGTGCTGCCGATCGGTTACTCGTTCAACCTGGACGGCTCGATGATGTACTGCACCTTCGCCTCCGTCTTCATCGCCCAGGCCTACGGCATCGAGCTGGCGCTGTCCACGCAGATGACCATGATGCTCGTGCTGATGCTGACGTCGAAGGGCATGGCCGGCGTGCCGCGCGCGTCGCTCGTCGTCATCGCCGCCACGCTGAACCAGTTTCATATTCCCGAAGCCGGCCTGCTGCTGCTGCTCGGTATCGACCACTTCCTCGACATGGGCCGCTCGGCCACGAACGTGATCGGCAACGGCATCGCCACCGCGGTCGTCGCGAAGTGGGAGGGGGATCTCACCGATCCTGCGCTTGCCGACAAGGATATCGCCACAGCGCCCTTGCGCTGACCGGCACCCCGAACCAGGCTCCTCCCAAGGAGCCTTTTTTTTGCCTTCCAAAAATTGTTAAAAAAGGAGATCGTATGTTCTTAAAACTTGTACGCACGTGGTTCGCACTGTGCCTCATGACGCTGCTGGCCGCATCCGCGCAAGCCCAGACGGCGGCCCGCCTGCCCAACGTGGTGATCCTCGCCACCGGCGGCACGATCGCCGGCACCGGCGCCACCAGCACGACGACGGTCGGCTACACGGCCGCCAAGGTCGGCGTCGATGACCTGATCAAGGCCGTCCCGGAACTGAAGCAGGTCGCCAACGTGACCGGCGAACAGGTGTTCCAGATCGCCAGCGAAAACATGAGCAACGAGCACTGGCTCACGCTGGCGAAGCGCGTCAACACGCTGCTGGCCAAGCCTGACGTGGACGGCATCGTCATCACGCACGGCACCGACACGATCGAGGAAACCGCCTACTTCCTCGACCTCGTCGTGAAGAGCAAGAAGCCGGTCGTGGTGGTGGGCGCGATGCGTCCGTCGACCGCGATCTCGGCCGACGGCCCGATCAACCTGTACAACGCCGTGCTGACGGCCGGCAGTCCCGACGCCGTCGGCAAGGGCGTGCTCGTCGTGCTGAACGACCAGATCAACGCCGCGCGCGACGTCAGCAAGACCAACACGACGACCACCGACACCTTCAAGGCAACGGAACTGGGCCTGCTGGGCTACGTGGTGGGCAACAAGGCGCACTTCTACCGCGCCTCGACCCGCAAGCACACGGTCGACACGGAATTCGACGTGAGCAACCTGTCGGCGCTGCCGCAGGTCGACATCGCCTACACCTACGCGAACGTGGGCCCGACCGCCGTCAACGCGCTGGTCGCCGCCGGCGCCAAGGGCCTGATCCACGCGGGTGTCGGTGACGGCAGCCTGCCGAACAAGGTGCGCCCGGCGCTGTCCGCCGCACGCGAAAAAGGCGTGATCATCGTGCGCGCGAGCCGCGTGGGCCAGGGCATCGTGGCGCGCAATGGCGAAGCGAATGACGACCAGCTGGACTTCGTCGTGGCCGATACCTTGAATCCGCAGAAGGCACGCATCCTGCTGATGCTGGCGCTCACGAAGACGAACAGCACCAAGGAGATTCAGCGGATGTTCTACACGTACTGATCGACGTCCCAACGACAAAACGGCCGCATCGCGCGGCCGTTTTTCATTAGTCACACCAGCGCATGCCCCTGCATCCGTGTGAGAATCGCCAACGGACTCGCTTCCTTGTCGTACTGGTGCATGGGCGACAGCTGCAGCGTGTGCTCCATCATGTACTGCCCCGCCATCACGGCGTGCGACGTCTGGTCCGAGAAGCACACCCACGCGCAGCCCGGCGGGAAGTCGAAGGTGACCTGCGGCGCGTTCTTCTGGTAATCGAGGTCGGACTTCATCGCATCGTGCAGCTGCAGCATGATGTGGTCGTATTCGCTGCGCAGCGACTTCGTCACGTGCAGCGCGTTCAGCACCTTCGCCTGCCATGCCGAATACGGTTTGACCTTCGGCAGGAAGCGGCGCGCGACGTCCTCGAACGGTTCGCCCACGCGCCACACGCGCGGCTCGCCTTCCAGGTTCACGTTGGTGAACACGCGCAGCAGGCGCTCGCCGTAGTTGGGGCGCGACGGGAACGAGTCCACGTGCATGCGGCGATCGTCGGCGCGCCACGACTGCACGCGGTTTTCCACCACCGACGGCCGGAAGCTCGTCGCGCCGCGGCGCAGGTGTTCGCCGTAGCGCGGCACCAGGTTCGCGAGCAGGCCTTCCGACTCGGCGCGGAAGCGCCCGATCATCCCGGCCATCAGCGCCTTCGTCGCATCGTCGCCGACGACGCCTTTCAGGTCGCCGCTCGTGGACAGGCTGATGTTGCGGATCTTGGGGTCGCGGATGTCTTCGCGGAACAGCGCCAGCTCTTCCTTCTGCGGCGCGAAGCCGTGCTGCGCGAAGTTCGGGAAGTACAGCACCTTGCCCGCTTCCAGCGCGGCGATCCAGGCCGGGTTGCCGTGGCCGACGTCGGCCATGTCGATCTCGACGATCTGTTTTTCCATCCTGTTCAATCCTTAATCTTGTACCACTTCGACCGGCGGTGAGGCGAGATCCTCGTCCTGCCTTGCCTGCTGGCGGTCCCACATCTGCCTGTACAGGCCATCCGCCGCGATCAGCGCGGCATGCGTGCCCCGTTCGACGATGCGGCCGTGGTCGAGCACGAGGATCTGGTGGGCGTCCGCGATGGTCGACAGGCGGTGCGCGATGACGAGCGTCGTTCTCTGCTTCGCGATTTCCTTCAGCTGCGCCTGGATCGCCTGCTCCGACTTCGAATCGAGCGCCGACGTGGCCTCGTCGAAGATCAGGATCGCGGGATTCTTCAGCAGGGTGCGCGCGATGGCCACCCGCTGCTTCTCGCCGCCCGACAGTTTGAGGCCGCGTTCGCCCACCATTGTCGCATAGCCGTCCGGCAGGGTTTCGATGAAGTCGTGGATCGACGCCGCGCGCGCCGCCGCCACGATGTCCGCGCGGCTCGCGCCCGGACGGCCGTAGGCGATGTTGTATTCGATGGTGTCGTTGAACAGCACCGTGTCCTGCGGGACGATGCCGATCGCGTGGCGCAGCGAATCCTGGGTCACGTTCTTCACGTCTTGCCCGTCGATGCGGATGGCGCCCTGCTGCACGTCGTAAAAGCGGAACAGCAGGCGCGACAAGGTCGACTTGCCCGAACCGCTGTGGCCCACGACGGCCGTCGTCGTGCCGGGCGGGATCGTGAAGTCGACGTCGAACAGGATTTGCCGTTTCGGGTCGTAGCTGAATTCCACGTGCGAGAACTCGACCTTGGCTCCGTGCGTGACCAGCGGCTTCGCATCGGGCGAATCGGCCACTTCGCGGTTCTGCTCGAGGAGGCCGAACAACCGCTCCATGTCCGCGAGACTCTGCTTGATCTCGCGGTAGATCACGCCGAGGAAGTTCAACGGGATGTACAGCTGGATCATGAACGAGTTCACGAGCACGAGGTCGCCCAGGGTCATCGTCTTGTCGATCACGCCCTGCGTCGCGCGCCACAGGATCGCCGTGACGGCCGCCGCGATGATCAGCGACTGGCCCGTGTTCAGGAACGACAGCGACGTCTGCGAGCGCACGGCGGCCTGCTCGTACTTCTGCAGACCTTCGTCGTAGCGCTTCGCCTCGTAGTCCTCGTTGCCGAAGTATTTCACCGTCTCGTAGTTGATCAGCGAATCGATGGCCTTCGTGTTCGCCTTCGAATCCAGCTCGTTCATCGTGCGGCGGAAGTGCGTGCGCCATTCCGTCACGGTGACGGTGAACGTGATGTAAGTGACGAGCGCGATCGCGGTGATGCCCGCGAACCAGGCGTCGTAATGCGTGCCGAGGTAGCCCAGCACCAGCGTGATCTCGACCAGCGTCGGCAGGATCGAGAACAGTGAGTACGACACGAGCGAGCTGACGCCGCGCGTGCCGCGCTCGATGTCGCGCGTCATGCCGCCCGTCTGGCGGTTCAGGTGGAAGCGCAGCGACAGCGCATGCAGGTGCCGGAACACTTTCAGCGCGATCGTGCGCACGGCGCGCTGCGTCACGCGCGCGAATAAAAATTCGCGCAGCTCGGTGAACAGCGTGGTCGAAAAACGCAGTGCGCCGTACGCGACCAGCGCGCCGAGCGGCAGCACGAGCAGCGCGTGCGGATCGGTCGGGCTGATCGTCAGCGCGTCGATGAGCTTTTTCAGCACGAGCGGCACGCCCACGTTGGCCATCTTGGCGCCGACGAGGCAGATCAGTGCGGCCAGCACGCGCCATTTATAGACCCATAAATAGGGCAGCAAGGTGCCGATCGTGGCCCAGTCGTTCCGTTTCGCGTTCGGATCGGGCTGGGGCGGCAGGGAGTTCGGAGAAGAGCGTCGCATGGCGGGGCTTGTCGATTTATGGTTCAATTCAAGACGATTGTAGCTTCTACCGAAAATTCAAGATGACCCAGCCCGAAAATACCACCCCGTCCATCACCCGCCTGCCTGAAGGAAAGATGCCCGTGCTGCGGATGATGCCCGCCCCGTCCGATGCCAACGTCTACGGGGACGTGTTCGGCGGCTGGATCATGGCCCAGGTCGACGTGGCCGGCTCGCTGCCGGCCGTGCGCCGTGCGAACGGCCGCGTTGCCACCATCGCCGTGAATTCCTTCGTGTTCAAGAATCCCGTGTTCGTCGGCGACCTGCTGTCGTTCTACGCCGACATCGTCAAGGTCGGCAATACGTCGATCACCGTCTACGTCGAGGTCTATGCGGAGCGCAACCGCCTGCAGACGGACGTCGTCAAGGTGACGGAAGCGACGCTGACCTATGTCGCCACGGGCCCGGACCGCAAGCCGCGCCAGTTGCCGCCGCTCGAATCGCTGATCGCGCAATAAGCATCAATCGATGACCTGGCCGCGCCGCCTGTTCCTGCTGAACGCCGCGCGGCTCGCAGCGGCATCGTCGTCGCTGCTGCTCGCCAAACCATCGAACGCGGCCGGCTATCCGTTCAGCCTCGGCGTCGCGTCGGGCGAACCCCTGCCCGATTCCGTGATCCTGTGGACGCGCGTCGCACCCGATCCGCTCGACGCGACCAGGACGCCGCCGCTCGCCCTCACCTTGCGCTGGGAAGTGGCGCACGACGGCGCCTTCCGCAAGATCGCCGCGCAGGGCACCGCCGTCGCGACACCGGAACTGGCGCACAGCGTGCGCGTGGACGTGCGCGGCCTGGAACCGGGACGCTGGTACTGGTACCGCTTCATGCTGGGCGACGCCGTCAGCCCCGTCGGCCGCACACGCACGGCGCCGGCGCCGGACAGCATGCCGGCCCGCCTGAAACTCGCCGTCGCATCGTGCCAGCACTGGGAGTTCGGCAGCTATGCGGCGCACCGCTACCTCGCGCAGGCGAACCCGGACCTCGTCGCCTTCCTCGGCGATTACATCTACGAATGGGGCGCGTACCGACTGCAGCATCCAGCGCCGGGCGTGCGGATCGTGCGACAGGACGAGTCGTTCACGCTGGCCGACTACCGCCGCCGCTACGCGCAATACAAGACGGACCCGGACCTGCAGGCCGCGCACCTGATCGCGCCGTGGATCGTCACGTGGGACGACCACGAGGTCGCGAACGACTACGCGGCGGACCGCGACGAGCGCCTGTCGCCGCAATTCATACAGCGCCGCGCGGCCGCCTACCAGGCTTTTTACGAACATATGCCGCTGCGGCTGCCGCCACCGAGGAGCTATGCGAGCGTGCGCATGTTCCAGCGCTACGACTGGGGACGCCTCGCGCGCTTCCACGTGCTGGACGACCGCCAGTACCGCGCGTGGGAAGCGTGCTCGCATCCGGGCATCGGCGGCTCGAATTCCGTGACGCCGCGCGCCTGCCCTGCCCTGCTCGATCCACGCCGCAGCATGCTCGGGCCCGAGCAGGAAGCATGGCTGAAGACGGGGCTGGCATCATCGAAGGCGCGCTGGAACATCCTCGCGCAGCAGACCTTGATGGCGCAGTCGTCGCAAATCCCCGTCACGCCGCAGGACGGCGGCCGCTTCTGGACGGATGGCTGGGATGGTTATCCGGCCGCGCGCCGGCGCCTGCTCGACACGCTCGTGGACACGCGCGCCGCGAACCCGCTCGTGCTGGGCGGCGACGTGCACACGTTCTACGCGACGGAGCTGCGGCGCGATTTCAACCGGCCCGTGTCGACCGCGAATCCAGTCGTCGCGACGGAATTCGTCGGCACGTCGGTCACGTCGAATTCGCGCCCGCAGCTGCGCACGTCGCAATACGTGGCGATGAACCCGCACCTCCGGTACGGGCGCAGCGACAAGCGGGGGTACATGCTGATGGAGATTACCCCCGGCGAGACGCGCACGCATTTCATGGGGCTGGACGAGGTGCGCGATCCGAAGACCGTCCAGCGGGAGCTGGCGGCCTTCCGGGTCGAGGATGGAAAGCCTGGGGTGGAGATCACGTCGATCTAGCAACCGGCCCGCGGCCTGAGCACGTCGTCCCCGCGGAGGCGGGGATCCAATTCGCACGCGCAGTCGAAACGCTTAATACCTGGGCCCCGCCTGCGCGGGGGCGACGGTTTTGCGGTCGCGTGTGTCGATTACGCCGTCTGCTTCTCATCCCGCAGCTCGCGCCGCAGGATCTTGCCGACGTTCGTCTTGGGCAGGCTGTCGCGGAACTCGACGTACTTCGGCCGCTTGTAGCCCGTCAGCTGTTCCTTGCAGAAGGCCAGCAGGTCGTCCTTGGTCAGCGTCTTGTCCTTCTTGACGACGTACAGCTTGACGGCCTCGCCCGAATGCTGGTCCGGCACGCCCACGCACGCCACTTCCAGCACGCCCGGATGCGAGGCGACGACGTCTTCCACTTCGTTCGGGTACACGTTGAAGCCCGAGACGAGGATCATGTCCTTCTTGCGGTCGACGATCTTCACGGCGCCGGTGGCGTTCATCACGCCGATGTCGCCGGTCTTGAAGAAGCCGTCCGCCGTCATGACCTTCGCCGTCTCGTCCGGACGCTGCCAGTAGCCGGCCATCACCTGCGGGCCGCGCACGGCGATCTCGCCGGCCGTGCCGAACGGGACTTCGTTGTCGGATTCGTCGATGATGCGCAGCTCCGTCGACGGCAGCGCAAAGCCGATGGTGCCCGTGAATTCGGTGATGTCGCAACGGTTGGCGGCGACCACCGGCGACGTCTCCGACAGGCCGTAGCCTTCGACGATCGGCGCGCCCGTCACCGCGAGCCATTTGTCGGCGACGGCCTTCTGCACGGCCATGCCGCCGCCCGGGCACACCTTCAGGCCCGAGAAATCCAGGCTCGCGAACTCCGGATGGTTCAGCAGGCCGTTGTACAGCGTGTTCACGGCCGGGAAGACGTGCATGCGGTATTTCTTGAGCTCCTTGATGAAGCCGCCGATGTCGCGCGGGTTCGGGATCAGGAGGTTCGTGCCGCCCGCGCGCAGGCCCATCAGGGCGCACACGGTCAGCGCATAGATGTGGTACAGCGGCAGCGCGCACACGAACAGCGGCGTCTCGCCGGCCGGGATCTTGGCCAGGGTCGGCGCGAACCACGCTTCGTTCTGCAGCACGTTGGCGATCACGTTCCTGTGCTTCAGCACCGCGCCCTTCGACACGCCCGTCGTGCCGCCCGTGTACTGCAGGAAGGCGACGTCTTCATGGCCGCACTCGACCGGCTTGCGCGACAGGCGCGCGCCTTCGGCCAGCATGCGCTTGAACGGCACGGCGGACGGCAGCGACCATGCCGGCACCATCTTCTTGACGGTGCGGACGACGAAGTTGACGAGCAGGCCCTTCACGCCCAGCAGGTCGCCCATGGTGGCGACGATGACGTGCTTGAGCTTCGTGTTGTGCGCGACTTCGGCGACGGTGTGCGCGAAGTTCTCCAGCACGACGATGGCCTCCGCGCCCGAATCGTTCAGCTGGTGCTGCAGCTCGCGCGCCGTGTACAGCGGGTTGACGTTGACGATGGTGTAGCCGGCGCGCAGGATGGCGGCCATCGCCACCGGATACTGCAGCACGTTCGGCAGCATGATCGCCACGCGCGCGCCCGGCGCCAGGCCCTTCTGCTGCAGCCACGCGGCCATCGCGCCGGACAGCCTGTCCAGCTCCGCGAACGTCATGGACTTGCCCATGCACGCAAAGGCGTCGCGGTTGGCGTACTTGCGGAAGGAATCCTCCAGCAGGTGCGTGAGGGAGCGGTACTGCGTCCAGTCGATTTCCGCAGGCACGCCCGCCTCGTACGACTTCAGCCAGAATTTGTCCATGTCATTGCCTCGCTAGTTCTCAATCATATAAATCGTATGCGCAAAAAAAGCCGCCGGCGGCGGCTCGTCGCCCCTGCCTTCGCAGGGACGACGTTGTTTTGCGTCTCGGTCTTTTACGCCGCCTGCTTTTCCTCGCGCAGCGCGCGGCGCAGGATCTTGCCGACGTTCGTCTTCGGCAGCTCGGTGCGGAATTCGATGTACTTGGGCCTCTTGTAGCCGGTGAATTCGCGCTTGCAGTAGTCCATCAGCTGCTCGGCCGTCAGGCTCGCATCCTTGCGCACGACGAACACCTTCACGGCCTCGCCGGAATGCTCGTCCGGCACGCCGACCACCGCGCATTCCAGCACGCCCGGATGCGCCGCGATCACCGCTTCCAGTTCGTTCGGGTACACGTTGAAGCCCGACACGAGGATCATGTCCTTCTTGCGGTCGACGATCTTCACGTACCCGTTGTCGTCCATGATGCCGACGTCGCCCGACTTGAAGAAGCCGTCCGCCGTCATGACCTTCGCCGTCTCGTCCGGACGGTTCCAGTAACCCGCCATCACCTGCGGACCGCGGATCGCGATCTCGCCGATGCTGCCCACCGGCAGCGGGCGGCCGTCGTCGTCGACGATGGCGATGTCCGTCGACGGCACCGGCAGGCCGATCGTGCCGGTGAAGCCGGGGACGTCGCAGCGGTTGCACGTGGCCACGGGCGACGTCTCCGACAGGCCGTAGCCCTCGATGATGTTGGTGCCCGTGAGCGACTTCCACTTGTCGTTGACGGCCTGCTGCACGGCCATGCCACCGCCGTTGGAAACCTTCAGCGCGCTGAAGTCGACGTCCTTGAAATCGGGGTGGTTCACCAGCGCGTTGTACAAGGTGTTCACCGCGGGCAGCATGTTGATGCGGTACTTCTTGAGTTCCCTGATGAAGCCCGGGATGTCGCGCGGGTTCGGGATCAGGATGTTCAGCGCGCCCACGCGCATGCCCCACAGCGCGCACGCCGTCAGCGCGAAGATGTGGTACAGCGGCAGTGCGCACACGATGGTCGGGAATTCGACGAGCGGCGGCTGGCTCATCGCCGGCTTCGACCACGCCTCCGTCTGCAGGATGTTGGCGATGACGTTGCGGTGCGTGAGCGTCGCACCCTTCGACACGCCCGTCGTGCCGCCCGTGTACTGCAGGAAGGCGACGTCGGAATTCTTCAGCTGCGCCGGCTGGAACGGCATCCTGGCGCCCTGCGCCAGCGCGTCCTTGAAGCGCACCATGTGCGGGATCGTAAAGTCCGGCACCATCTTCTTGACGGTGCGTACGACGAAGTTGACGAGCATGCCCTTGGCACCGCCCAGCAGCTCGCCCATGCTGGCCACGACGACGTGGCGCACCAGGGTTTTACTCAATACCTGCTCGACCGTGTGCGCGAAGTTCTCGAGCACGATGATGGCTTCGCTGCCCGAATCCTTCAGCTGGTGTTCCAGCTCGCGCGGCGTGTACAGTGGATTGACGTTGACGACCGTATAGCCCGCGCGCAGGATGGCGGCCAGCGCCACCGGATACTGCAGCACGTTCGGCATCATCACCGCCACGCGCGCCCCCGGCTTCATCCCGCGGCTCTGCAGCCAGGCCGCCAGGCGCTTCGACATATTGTCCAGTTCCCCGTAGGTGAGGAACTTGTCCATGCAGACGTACGCGTTGTTCGCCGCATACTTGCGGAACGATTCCTCCAGCATTTGCACCAGCGAACCATACTGGTCGGGATCGATTTCCGCCGGCACGCCGGGCGGGTAAGCCTTGAGCCAAATCTTGTCCATCGGTGCCTCTGTCTCCAGTATCGTTATCGTTCTGAGCGCGGCCCAAAAAAAATCGCACGGTCGTGCTGATATTATTAAACAAGATGCTATCGGGCAGCGCGCGTCGACGCAAGCACTTTTGCGCTTTTCGAACAACGACTCTATCGACGTTTGATCAAAATGGCTACGGGCGTATTTCGCTGCGCTGCACCATCAACGGCGCCGTCACGAGCGGCGGCACCAGCGCATTCAGCACACGGTGGCGGTCGGAACGGTCCATGTCGGCCAGTTTTTTGACGGCTTGGTAGAATTTCGGGAAGCTGCCCTCGCGTTGCAATAGCGCACGGAACGCGGGCACGAAATCCTCGTACGTTGCGATCGATGCCAGGTGGGCGTTCGACAACGGCTGCTCGAAGAACCGATCATACCCTGCATACCCGCCCCAATTGCCCTTCAGTACCTGGTATTCGTCCTTCAAGTCCTGGAACAAACGCGCCTTGACGGCCCGCTTCTGCGCATCGCTGCGGTCGACGAGCGCGTAATTCTGCTCGAGCGCCTTGCGGTACTTCATCAGCAAACCGAGGAAATCCTTCTTGCGGCTCCGGTAGCGCGCATAAGCATCGCGCATCTGCTGGTTGCCGAAGCGCTCCATCCAGCGTTCGACGCCGACTTCTTCCACCGTCGACGCGAACGATTCGTTGAATTGCGAATCGCCCTGCACGTACACGATCTGGTGCGCCAGTTCGTGGAAGATCATGCGCGCCAGTTCGCCATCCGGGTAATTGATGAACGTGGAGATCAGCGGATCGCTGAACCAGCCCAAGGTCGAATACGCGGCCACGCCGCCCACCTCGACGTCGTCGCCCGCATCGCGCAATTCCTTCGCGTACGACTCCGCGGCGGCTTTGTCGTAATAGCCGCGGTAGTTCACGCAGCCTGCCACGGGGAAGCACCACTGCAGGGGCCGCAGCGACAGCTCGGGTGTCGCAACGACGTTCCACAGCACGTATTGCCGCTTCAGCGCCGCGTAGTTTTTGTAACTGTTGTTGTCGGGTAAAGCCATTTCGGCAACTGCGAAGCGGCGGATCTGGCGCGCCGTCTCGAGGCGATGGCGCAGTTTGGTACTGGTGCCGGGGTCGGCGATCCAGTCATCGATCGGACGAGCGTCCGACAGGAGTTCAAGCTGCCCTTGGGCCGCCTGGGTGTAGTAGTTCAGCGTCGAGCAGCTGGCCAGCAGCCCCGCTGCCGTGCCTGCGATCAGCACGGGGCGGAACCACGGGGTAATCCGTGTGAGTTTCATATTTCCAGATCATGGTGCGGCCTTTTCAACCTGCACCAGCGTGTCGTAAAAGGTGGGCGCCCGGCCCATGTCGGTCAGGCGCTGACTGGTGACTTCGTTGGCGTTCTTGCCGTCGCTGGCGAGCTTCTTCCACCAGACCGACAAGCCGACGACGAGGCCGGCCCGCGCTTTGGCGGTGACCCGGGCGCGCGCGACGAACGCGCCCCGGTCGTTGAAGATGCGCACCATCTCGCCGTCCGCGATACCCCTTGAGGCAGCGTCGGCGGGATGGATGTCCAGGTGCGGTTCACCTTCCGTTGCGCGGAGGCTCTGGACATTGACAAAGGTTGAGTTGAGGAAGTTCCTGGCCGGCGGAGAAATCATCGCCAACGGATATTTCTCTGCCAGTTCGGGGTTGGAGGCGACCGATTCGTAGTTCGGGATATAGGTCGGCAGCGGATCGAGGCCATCGGCCTGCATCGATGCCGAATAAAACTCGCACTTGCCGGACGGCGTCGGAAAGCCGCCTTCGGCGAACGGCGCGACCGGCATGTTCAGCTTTTGCCAGCCCGTGCGCTTCAGCGACGACCAGTCGAAGTGCACGGCGCGTTCGTGTTTCTTGTCGAACGCTTGCGCGGCCAGTTCGTCGTCCGTCTCGTCGAAGATCGGGTCGTTCATGCCCATGCGCTTGGCGATCAGGCGGAAGATTTCCGTGTTCGGCTTCGATTCGCCCAACGGCGCGATCGCCGCATTATTCGCCATCATGTACAAATGGCCATACGCGAGGTGCGCGTCGACGTGTTCCAGCTGCGTGGTGGCCGGCAGCAGGATGTCCGCGTAGTCGGCGGTGTCGGTCTGGAAGTGTTCCAGCACCACCGTGAACAAATCCTCGCGCTCGAAGCCGCGCTGCACCTGCGCCGAATCCGGCGCGATCGCGAGCGGGTTCGAGTTGTACACGATGACCGCGTCGATCTTCGGGCCGAAATCCGGCGAGGCGTCGCGCTGCAGGTCGGCGCCGATCGTGTTCATGTTGATCGTGCGCGGCAGCTTGCCGCGCAACAGGTCCGGGCGTTGCAGGACGGTTTTATTGGCCGGGAACGTGCCCGACGTCGACAGCTGCACGCCGCCCGCCGCGTGGCGCCACGCGCCCACGAGCGCCGGCAGGCAAGCGATGGTGCGCACGGCCATGCCGCCGCCATGCACGCGCTGCAGGCCGTAGTTCATGCGGATCGCGACCGGTTCGCCCGCGCGCGCCGTGCGTCCGTACGCGCGCGCGAGGTCGACGACTTCTTCCACCGTGATGCCGCAGGTTGCAGCCGTGCGCTCCGGCGTCCATTCGGCCACCCGGTCCTTCAGTTGCGCGAAGCCGAACGTGTGCTTCTCGATGTAGTCGTGGTCGAGCAGGTTCTCTTTCACCAGCACGTGCATCATGCCCAGCGCCAGCGCGGCGTCCGTGCCTGGCATCAGCGCGATGTGCTGGTGGCATTTTTCGGCGGTCAGCGAGCGATACGGATCGATGGCGATCAGTTTCGCGCCACGGCGCTTGGCTTCCTGCAAACGCATCCACAAATGCAGGTTCGACGCGATGGGATTGCCGCCCCAGATCAAGACCAGCTTCGCATCCTGGAACTGTTCGGTATCCGTGCCGATCGAACCACCGATCGTGTATTTGTAGCCCGTGGCGCCGGCGTTCGCACACACGGTGCGGTCGAGCAGGGAAGCACCGAGCGTGTTGAAGAAACGCATGGCCATCGCCTCGCCCTGCACGAGGCCCATCGTGCCGCAATAGCTGTACGGCAGGATCGCCTGCGGGTCGCGCGCGGCAATAGGTTGCAGGCGGTGCGCGATCTCGTCGAGCGCCTGCTCCCACGTGATGCGTTCGAACTTGCCTTCTCCCTTTTTGCCGACGCGGCGCATCGGGTACAGCAGACGATCGGGGTGGTAGGTGCGTTCGACGTAGCGCGAGACCTTCGTGCACAGCACCCCGGCCGTCGTCGGATGATCCGGATCGCCCTTGACCTCCGTGGCCACGCCGTCCTCCACGGTCACGAGCAACGCGCAGGTATCGGGGCAGTCATGCGGACAGGCGCCGCGGACGATGGTCTTGGTCATCGGATTCATCCAGAAAAACGTCGATAAACCAGTACTTTATACGATTCCGGTGGCAGCCGTCGGGGCTCTGGCCTTCCGCATGATGGAAGGGCTACAATAGTTCAAAACATGCATGCCTATCAGGCATGAGGAGAGATCAATGAGACTGGTAGAACCCATACTCGCTTACCAATCCGAGCTCGAAACGATCCGGCGCGACATCCACGCCCATCCCGAACTCTGCTACGAAGAACAACGCACGGCCGACGTCGTGGCCGCGCGCCTCACCGAATGGGGCATCCCCGTCGTGCGCGGGCTGGGCGTGACGGGTGTCGTCGGCATCATCAAGAACGGCACCTCGGACCGCGCCATCGGCCTGCGCGCCGACATGGACGCCCTGCCGATGCAGGAACTCAACACATTTGATCACGCGTCGCGCCACGCCGGCAAGATGCATGCTTGTGGTCATGACGGGCACACAACGATGCTGTTGGGTGCAGCCCACTATCTGTCGCAGAACCGCAACTTCGACGGCACCGTCTACCTGATCTTCCAACCGGCCGAAGAAGGCGGCGCCGGCGCGCGCCGCATGATGGACGACGGCCTGTTCGAACGTTTTCCGATGGACGCCGTGTACGGCATGCACAACTGGCCGGGCATCAAGGCGGGCAGCTTCGGCGTCGTCGCGGGGCCGATGATGGCATCCAGTAACGAGTTCCGCGTGGTGGTGAAGGGCAAGGGCGCGCACGCCGCGCAGCCGCACCGCGGCATCGATCCGGTGATGGTCGCCGTGCAGATCGCGCAAGCGTGGCAAACGATCATCTCACGCGAAAAGAACCCGCTCGATACGGCCGTCCTGTCGATCACGCAGATCCACGCCGGCAGCGCCACCAACGTCATCCCCGACGAAGCCGTCATGATCGGCACCGTGCGCACATTCTCGACGGATGTGCTGGACCTGATCGAGCGGCGCATGAACGAACTCGCGAACGGGCTGGCCGCGGGCTTCGGCGCCACCATCGACTTCTCGTTCAAGCGCAACTACCCGCCCCTGATCAACCATCCGGAACAGACGGCGTTCGCGATCGAGGCGATGCGCGCGGTGGTGGGTGCGGACAATGTCGACACGAACGTCGAGCCGACGATGGGCGCCGAGGACTTCGCGTTCATGTTGCAGGAAAAGCCGGGCTGCTATGTCTTCATCGGCAACGGCGACGGCGATCATCGAAGCCACGGGCACGGCCTCGGACCGTGCCAGCTGCACAACGGCAGCTACGACTTCAACGACCACCTGCTGCCCATCGGCGCCAGCTTCTGGGCGCGATTGGTCGAGATGAGCCTTACAGCCCCAGCTCCTTCAACACGGCTTCCTTGAGGTCCTGCGCTTCGGGGCTGGACATCTTGCGCGGATGCGGGATGTTCACCTCGAACGTGGCCTGGATCGTCGTCGGCCGCGGCGACAGCACGACGATGCGGTCCGCCAGGTGCACGGCTTCCTCGACGTCGTGCGTGATCAGCAGCACCGTGTGGCGCTCCTCTTCCAGGATGCGCAGCAGCTCCATGCGCATCTTGAGGTTCATGAGCGCGTCCAGCGCGGAGAACGGCTCGTCCATGTAGAGGATCTCGGGTTTCATGACGAGCGCCCGCGCGATCTCCACGCGTTTCAGCATGCCGCCCGACAGCTCGTGCGAATAGCTTTTTTCGAAACCTTTCAGTCCCACCATCGCCGTGTAGTGGTCGGCGAGTTCCGCCTTCTCGGCCTCGCTGATGCCGTCCAGGCCGAACATCAGGTTCTGCTGCACCGTCAGCCACGGGAACACGGAGCCGTGCTGGGAAATGAGGATGCCCTTCGGGCTCGGACCATGCCGCACCTGGCCATCGATGACGACACGGCCCTCGTCCGGTTGATCGAAGCCGCACAGCATCTTCATCAACGTGGATTTGCCGCAGCCGGACGGCCCGACGATGGCGACGAATTCGCCGTCGCGGATCGTGAGGCTGATGCCGCCGACGACCGGCAACGTGCCCTTGCGCGTCTCGAAGCTTCTACGGATGTCGTCGACGACGATCTTGTCCGCGACCTTGTAGTTCACCTTAGCGTCCATAGCGCCACCTTACCGATTTGAGACGTTCCAGGAGACGGGTGATCCCGTCCAGCATGAGGCCGATGATGCCGATGATGATCATGGCGGCGATGACCAGGTCGTAGCGGTTGCCCGCGTTACGCGAATCCATGATCAGGTAGCCGAGGCCCGAGCGCAGCGCGATCATTTCCGCCGCCACGACGACCAGCCACGCGACACCCAGCGTGATGCGCATGCCGACGATGATCTCGGGCAGCACGGCGGGAATGATCACCTGGCGATACAGCTTGGCGCGCGAGACGCCGAAGTTTTCCGCCGCGCGCAGGTAGCGCCGCTCGATCGTGTGCACGCCGGCCGCGGTCTGCACGATCATCGGGAACACGGACGCGATGAAGATCAGGAAAATCGGCGACGCGTTACCCACGCCGAACCACAGGATCGCGAGCGGAATCCACGCGATCGGAGAGATCGGACGCAGCAGCTGGAACAGCGGATTCAGCGTGACCCAGGCGCCCTCCATGCGGCCGATCCACAGGCCCAGCGGAATGGCGACGGCGATCGCCAGCAAGAAGCCGGTGCCGACGCGCATCAGCGAGGAACCGATGTGGTCCCACAGCGTACCGTCCTGCACGAGTTCCCACGTGCCCGTGACGACCTGCCCCGGCGTCGGGAAGATCGCACTCCTGGTCTGGACGACGACGATCCACCAGACCGCGATCAATAACGCCAGCACGACCGCCGGCGCGATGATCCGCGCCCGCTTCTGTGCAAAAAAACTCTTCTTTTTCACAGCTTCTTGTCTCCCTCTTATGGTTACAACCAATGTCGTGCGCGCCACACAAGCCGCCGCCAGCCCGCATCCGGCGCCGGCTCGACGACGATGCGCATCTGGCCGCTCGCGTGCGCCGTGCATTCGAACTGCACGTCCCCCGCGACGCCGAACGGCATCCTGAAACTCTGCCCCGGCATGATCAAGACGGGCCCGAACGTCTGCGGCACGTTGTCGAGATTCTTCAGCACGAGGATGTCCTTCACGCCCAGCGTGAGCCGGATTGACGTCGGCAGGATCTCGACCTTGTCGCCCGCCGCGCGCCGCGCGTACGTCCCGGCGGGAATCTCGAACAGCTGCTCGCGCGAGCTTGCGGGAATCGGCGCGAACATGGCCCACAGCGCCGCGCTGGCGAGTATCACCGCGGCCAGCAGCAGGATGCGGGAACGCGTCATTGATTCAGCAGGACGCGCACGTCGTGCGCGACGTCATCCACCGCGCGGCCGTACGGGCTCAATGCGCGCAGCTTGCCGGACCGGTCGATCAGGTAGACGAAGGACGAATGATTGAAACCGTAATTCGCACCGCTACCCGTCCTCGTGGACGTGACGCCGTATTCCTTGCGCACCTCGGCCAGTTGCGCAGCGGGGCCGGTCGCGCCCACGAACGTCGGATCGAACGCCGTCAGATAAGCGCGCATGCGCTCCGCCGTGTCGCGCGCCGGATCGACGGTCACGTACACGACCTGGAAATCCTTGCCCTGCGCGCCCAGCTTCGTTTTCACGGCCGCCAGTTCGGCGAGCGTCGTCGGGCAGACGGCCGGGCAGGACGTGAAGCCGAAGCCCAGCGCCACGACCTTGCCGCGGTAATCGGACAATTTAAGAGGCTTGCCGGTCGAACCCTGCAGCGTGAAATCGGGCGCCATGCGGGGCGGCGAGAATTCCCCGGATTTCAATGCATCCGCGCTCGCGGCCAATGGCAAGGCAAACAGCAGTGCTGCGGCGAGGCGTTTCATAGCGTGACCGTGACGGGGCGGACGGCCTTGAAGAAGCTTTCGTCCACGTACTGGTTGAACTGGACGGGCTTCTTCAGCGTGCCCGCATCCAGCGACATCTGCATCAATTCGTCGAATTCCTTCGGGATGATGCGCAGGTCGCCATACGTGACGCGGTCGCTCGGATTCGTCATCACGAATTTCAGGATCTTCGGATCCTGGTTGAAGTACTTCCTGGTGGCCGCGATCGCGATCGCCTTGTCGCGGTGCGCGGCATCCGCATCCATCCAGCTGCCGGCCGCCTGGACGTAGTTGACGAGGTCCTGCACGGCGGCGCGGTTATTCGCGATCAGGTCTTCGCGCACGGTGAGCACGCAGCAGATGTAATTCGGCCATTCGTCGCGCGTCATGCGCAGCGGCGTCGCGTAGCCGGCCATCTGCGCGGAGGCGCCGAACGGCTCGCCCGTGCAATAGGCATCGATGGCTTTCGCATACAGCGCGGCCGGCATGTCCGGCGGGGGCATCTCGACCAGTTCGACGTCCTTGATGTTCATGCCCTCTTCCGCCAGCATCTTGCGCAGGAAGAGCAGGTCGACGGCGAAACGGCTCGGAATGGCGACGCGCTTGCCCTGCAGGTCGCGGAATTTTTTATAGCCGGCATCCGTGCGCACCATGATGACGGCACCGGAGCGGTGGCCCAGCGACACGACCTTGACGGGGATATTGCTGGACACGAGGTCCATGACCATCGGCGCCAGCACGTAGGCGGCCTGGATGCGGCCCGACATCAGCGATTCCTTCAGTTCGGGGAAGCCGCTGTATTTGCTGTACTCGAAGCCGAGCGGATTCGCTGGCTTCGTCGCGGCGATCTCGGCCTCCTTGGCCGCACACGCGACGGGCAAGGTCAGGTTACAGGTCACCGGCAAGCCGCCGACGACCAGTGATGCGCTTTTCTTCTCCGAAGAACACGCCGCCAAAGCGGACGGCAACGCCATTGCCGACGCCAGTTTCAACAGCTGCCGCCGCGTGCGGAAGCCGTTTCCCAGATTATCCATGCTGCCCCTGTATTGGGTTCGTTATGTGCGGCAAGGGTAGAGAAGTTTGAGGCCTGGGGCAACAGGCTGTTGCGGCGGGCCATCTACTCCATTGTCTCCGTGATATTACGTAACGATGTAATACCTCTGGGAATTATACGAGGTTGTACTGATAGCGCAAACAGGTAGCGAATAAATACTTATGGCATACGGTCCGGCGCGGTGCCCAGCCGCTTGCCGGGATTCATCCGCTCCAGCGCGATGAGGCCGGCCGCATGGTCGGCGGACGGGATGTCGCCTGCGATGCTCTCGAACTGCCGCGTCACGAGTTCCGTCACGGGCAAGGTGACGCCGGCGCCACTGGCCGCCGCCAGGATGTTGCGCTGATCCTTCAGCTGCGTCTTGACCTGGCCGCCGGGCATGAAGTTCCGCTCCAGCATGCGCTGGCCGTGCACTTCCAGCACGCGGCTGCCGGCGAAGCCGCCGCGGATCGCCTCGCGCACGGCGGCCGGATCGGCCCCGGCCGCTTCCGCCAGCAGCAGCGCTTCCGCCACAACATTGATCGTCGCACCGACGATCAACTGGTTGCACAGCTTGGCCACCTGGCCGCTGCCGACGGGGCCGACGGCTTTCGGCGAACCCATCACACGCAGCACGGGCTCGGCCTGGGCGTAGTCGGCCGCATCGGCGCCGGCCATGATCGCGAGCTGCCCCGCTTCCGCGCCGCCCACGCCGCCGGACACGGGCGCATCGACGAAGCGGCCGCCGGCCTGGCGCAGGCGGGCGGCAAAATCCACGGCTTCGTCCTGGCGCGTGGAGCTCATGTCGATCCACAACGTGTCGTGTGCGAGTGCCGGCAGGGCATCATCGATGACCTGGCCGACGATCGGGCCCGCTTCGAGGATCGAGATCACGATGTCGGCACCGCGCACGGCGTCGTGCAGGTCGGCATGCGGTTCGGCGCCGGTGTCGCGCAGCGCCTCGGCCTTGGCGGCCGTGCGGTTCCACACGCGCAGGGGATAGCCGGCCTGGGCCAGCCGGGTCGCCATCGGCTTGCCCATCAGGCCGATGCCGAGAAATGCCACAGTCGGTAACGTCATTGCTTCCTCTCGATGTTTCATTGTCCGTATTTTAACAATTGATAGGTCGACTACGTCCTTTCAACGACCTCGTTACAATAGCGGTTTGGCCGTGACCATTTTGCGTGCACGGCTCTCATTTACAGCAAAGGCAATGTTCTCCATGAAAAAAATGATGCGTTCCCTGGCGGCCGTGGCCGCGTTGTCGGCCGCGACGGCGGCCCATGCCGCCGACGGTTATTTCGATTCCTCGTCGGTGGAAGTCGGCGGCGGCGAACACGTGCAGGTCGTCCGTCTCGCGGTCCAGAAAGACTGGAACAAATCCTGGCTGCCGACCAGCGGCTACCACCTGAACGGCTACTGGGACGCGAACGTCGCCTACTGGCGCGCCAACCAGTGGCTCGACCAGCAGGGCAACACGAAGGACCTGGCCGTCGTCGGCATCACGCCGGTGTTCCGCTGGGAAGCCGACAATAAGCTGGGCTTCTACGCCGACGCCGGCATCGGCGCCGCCGTCTTCTCGAGCGTGTACCGCAATACGCACCGCCAGCTGTCGACCGCGTTCGAATTCGCCGACCACGTGGGCGTCGGCTATGTCTTCGCCAACAAATGGGAGCTGGGCGCGCGCCTGCAGCACTACTCGAACGGCGGCATCAAGAAACCGAACGGCGGCGTGAACCTGCTGCTGCTGAAGGCGGCGTACCACTATTAAGATCAAACCGGGGTCAGAGCCCGAATTTAAGCAATTGCCCAAAATCGGGCTCTGACCCCGGTTGCGACCCGGTTATCGGATTTGTGTGAGAATCCATCCGATGACCGATACCGACACCATCAAACGCTATCTGCCGTGGCTGGTGGCGACCGCGCTGTTCATGGAGCAGCTCGACGCCACCATCGTCAACACCGCCGTCCCCAGCATCGCGGCCAGCCTGCAGGTCACACCGCTCAGCCTCAAATCCGTCGTCACGAGTTACATCCTCAGCCTCGCCGTGGGCATTCCCGTGAGCGGGTGGATGGCCGACCGTTTCGGCACCCGCCGCGTGTTCTTCACGGCGATCGCGATCTTCACGGTGGCGTCCGTGCTGTGCGGCCTGTCGCTGAACGCCCCGATGATGGTCGCGGCCCGCCTGCTGCAAGGCCTCGGCGGTGCGATGATGATGCCGGTGGGCCGGTTATCCATCATCCGCACGTTTCCCAAGAACGAGTTGCTGGGCGCGATGAACTTCGTGATCCTGCCGGCGCTGATCGGCCCGCTGCTGGGCCCGACCGTCGGCGGCCTGATCGTGCACTGGGTTTCCTGGCGCTTTATTTTCTTCGTCAACGTGCCGGTTGGCCTGCTCGCGCTGTACCTCGTCTGGCGCCATATGCCGGATTACCACGGCGCCGAGCCGCGTCCGCTGGACGTGATCGGGCTGATCCTGTTCAGCTCGGGGACGGCGATCCTGTCCTGGCTGCTGGAAGTATTCGGCGAGCACACGCTCGACCCGATGACGGCCGGCCTAATGCTGGCGCTCTCGATCTCCCTGCTGGCCGCGTATGCCTGGCACGCGAACGAGGCCCAGTTCCCGCTGCTGCGCCTGGCGTTGTTCAAGGTACGCACGTTCCGCATCTCGGTGCTGGGCGGCTTCATCACGCGCCTGGGCATCGGCGGCCTGCCCTTCCTGCTGCCGCTGCTGTACCAGCTGGGCCTCAAGCTCGCGCCGTGGCAATCGGGCCTGCTCATGATGCCGACCGCCGCCGCCGCGATGGGCATGAAACTGATCGCGCCTAAAGTCCTCGCGCGCTTCGGCTACCGGCAAGTGCTCATGTTCAACACGATCTGCATCGGCCTGACGATCGGGCTGTTCGCGCTGGTCGGCCCGTCCACGCCGTGGTACGCCATCGCCGGCATCGGCTTGCTGCAGGGCTTTTTCAATTCGCTGCAATTCTCGAGCATGAACACGCTCGCGTATGCCGACGTGGAATCGAAGGACTCCAGCATGGCCAGCACGATCGCCTCGTCGTTCCAGCAGCTGTCGATGAGCTTCGGCCTCGCCGCCGGTTCGATCGTGACGGCGTGGTTCCTGGGCCGCGTGCCGCAGACGGACCAGGTGATGGTCACCAAGGCGCTGCACCACGCGTTCATCGCCCTGTCCGTCATGACAATGCTGTCGTCCCTCGTCTTTGCGCGCTTGCGCCGCGGCGATGGCGAAAGCATCACGCAAAGCAAGACAGCGACGGCCGTGGCGCAGGATCCGGCGCCGCTGTCCCAAGCCTGACCTTTATTCGGTCAGCGTTGTGGTCTTGCGGTTCGGGTCGGCATTGATGCCGGCCTCCGTGAACGGGATGGACGGCCATTCCTTGCGCGAATACAGCGGCAACTGGTCCGCGTAGTACGGCGACTTCGGGTCCGTCGACTGGCCATAGACGAGCATCGCCTGGGCAACCGGGCCGGCATCGTCGAACGTCACCGTCTGCACATAGCTCGTGCCCCAATAGACGTTGTTGTAGCCGGTGGCCGTGAGGCCAGTGCTCATCCGCAGCGAGTTGTACGAACCGTCGATGTCGCCCACGCCGCCGTGCAAGGGCGTGCGCACGCCGTTGCGCGTCTCGCCCTGGTAATCGCCCAGCTTCGCGTCGAGCGGGATGTTCAGCGACTGCAAGGTCTGCACCGCCGTCTTCAACGCGGCGAACATCGCGGGCAACGCGGCCGGCGCGACGCCGTTGGGCGTGTGGACGGGGTCGGCCGGGTCCAGCGGCACCTTCCACATGTTGGGGATCTGCGAGGCCGCGGTCCAGAATTCGCGGAACAGGACGGCGCCCCGGCTGTCGAGGTTCGCATGGCGGTCCCACGCCCCCAGCACTGTGCACGCCTGGACCAGGGTCGCATCGTTCGCCGGACAGGCCGCCAGCAGCTCCGGCAGCACGAGCTCGGCAGCGTAGATGCGGTCGGCGAACACGAGCGTCTGCAGGTCGGACAGCTGGAATGTATGACCTTGCTGCGCCAGCTCCTCGAACTGGATGAAGCCGATCCGCGTGCGCAGGCGCTGCTCGACGCCCGTCTTGCCGTACAGCGGCGAATAGCCCAGCGGCGCCGGGCCCGTCAGCAGGGAACGGGCGTTGGTCAGCCAGTAGCTGTCGTTCGAATTGCCGACGTAGTCCGTGCGCAGCATCGATGGCGCATTGACCGGCGAGAAAATGCCGGCAGGCGCACTGGCATCCTGGCCCCAGCCGCACGCACTGCGCGAACCGTCGAACAACACGAGGGCCGGCAGCAAGAGGCAGTTGCCGGCGAATTTATCCGTCGTGACGCGCGGGACGACGCTTGCGTCCGCATACAGCGCATTGCCGGCGCGATCGGCCGCGATCGTATTCACCCACGGCAGGCCGACGACGGTGTCCAGCGACGATTTGAGGGTCTGCACGCTCGTCGCGGTGCCGATGCCCAGCCATTGTTCGAGCATGCGGGTATTGCCGCGGTTCGGGTCCGCAAGGACATAGGCCGTCGTGCTATTCCACATCAGCCCGGCCTCCGGTTTCACGATGACGGCGCCCTGCTTGCTGAAGTAAAAGGTCTTGGTACGCTTCGTCGTCGTGCCGTCCGCCATCAGGATGTCGACGGATACCCTCTTCGACGTCATCTTGTTCTTCTCGCCGTCGATCAGATAGGTCGTGCCCGTCGAGTCGCCCGCATCGAGGGCCAGCTTGAAGGTCGTGAAGTGCGTGGCGGCCGTGACGGTGTGCGACCACGCGACATCCTTGTTGAACCCGATGACGACGACCGGCAAGCCGCCCAGCACGACACCCATCGCGTCATAGCGGCCGGGCACGGTGAGGTGGGCCTGGTAGAAGCGGTCGGTACTCGTCCAGGGGAAATGTGGATTGCCGAGCAGGAGGCCGCGTCCGCTGGCGGACAAATCCTTGCCGACGGCCAGCGCATTGCTGCCGAAGCCCTGGTGCACGACCTTGTCCAGGCGCGCGAGGAGAAAGGCGGGGTCGAGCTTGTTTTGTTGACGCGACCGGGATGCCACCGTCGCGGTCGCATCGCGAGCGCCCGCGACGACCTCCTTCGCGAACACTTCGCCCGATGCGTGCAGCGCTTTCTCGGCCAGGACCAGAACCATATCCTCGACTGTCATCGGCTTGACCCACTTCGCGTCCTTGCACGCGGCCGGATAATTGCCGGCATTGTCCTTCAGGTAGCGGTTGTAGCCGGCGACATAGCCCTCAAGCAGATCACGCGGTTCCTTCGCGCCTGCCGCATAGCCGGCGCGCAGCTGGTCGACGTCGAGATAGCCCTTGAAGAAGAAATCGCTGTCTTCGTTTTTCAGGTCCATGAATCCGCTGGCGGCACCGTATTCATCGTCCTTGTGCGCCGTGGCTCGGGCTTCGCCGCCGAAATACAGTGAACGCTCGCCACGTACGGTCAATAGGGAATCGGCAAACATGCACAGGTTGTCCTGCGCGTAGGCATACGCGAGGCCATAGCCCAGGCTACGGAAGTCGGCCGCTTTGACGTGGACGACGCCGTGGGTCGTGCGGGTGATGTCGGCGTTGAACCGGGGTGGCGGTGCGGGCGTGGAAGGCGAAGTGTCGCTGTCGTGATGGCTGCAGGCGGTGAGAATGGCGCCCAGGACAATTGCAGGAAAAACACGATGGAAGTGCATAGTGCTCCTTGAATGTAGAGAAAGCGAATCGGGCTATCGAAGCTAGCGGTTTTTGCTTTTGCTACAACTGTTGGAACACAAGCTTATCAGGTTTCGTTTTTTCCGATTCAAATATCCGTTTTCAAGGCGCTGAAAAGCAAAAAGCCCGCTCAGTGCATACTGAGCGGGCTTTTCTAATAACTAGCCTGACGATAACCTACTTTCACACTGGTTGCAGCACTATCATCGGCGCAGAGTCTTTTCACGGTCCT